>JAZSQG010000165.1:0-21123 GCA_045537855.1 Oscillospiraceae bacterium | reverse complement strand
AAAGCCGGATGCGCTGCGAAAGCAGCTGAAAAACGGGGAACTGAGCCGCTGCTATATCTTCTACGGCAAGGAGAACTACCTTCGGGAGCATTACAGCCGTGAGCTGCGCAAGGCCGTTCTGGGCGCCGAGGATGATCCCTTCAATCTGCACCGCTTTGACGGGAAAGATCTGGACCTGCAGGCGCTTTACGACGCGGTGGACGCCTATCCCTCCTTTGCCGAGCGCAGCCTTGTGGAGGTCCGGGATTACGACATCTTCCATGCAGCGGAGGGGGATTCCGAAAAGCTGCAGGCCATTCTCCGGGACCTCCCGGACTACTGCTGTCTGGTGTTCAGCTATGACAGTCTGGAATTCAAGCAGGACCGTCGGAAGAAGCAGCTGTGCGACACCCTGAAGCAGCATGCCGCACTGGTGGATTTTCCCGCCCAGGAGTCCGGTGAACTGGTGCGCTGGATCCAGCGGCACTTTGCCGCCCGGCAGAAGGAGATCAGCACGGAGGACGCCAAATACCTCATTTTCCTCTGCGGCAGTCTGATGGACGGCCTGAATAACGAGATCGGTAAAATTGCCCTCTACGCCAAGGACACCACCGTCACCCGGGCGGATATCGACGCCGTCGCTTCTCCCGTGGTGGAGGCGGAGGCCTTTCGTCTGGCGGATGCCCTGGCAGGAAAGAAATACGAAGCGGCAGCGGAACTGATGGGCAAGCTTTTCCACCTGAACACGGAGCCCATCAGCATCAACGCCATGATCGCCTCCCAGCTGCGGAAGATGTACGCAGCACTGCTGGTAAAGCGCACAGGAGGCTCTGTAGACACGCTGAAGGAGCTTCTGGGCGCCGGGAGTGATTATATGCCCCGGCAATATCTGCGCATTTGCGGCGCATTCAGTGAGGACTGGTACTGCCGCAGCCTGAAGCTTTGCGCGGAGACCGACTATCAGATGAAGAGCACGGGTGCCGATCCCAACGATCTGCTGCTGAATCTCTTCCTGTATCTGAGCGCCCGCAGCTGAGAAAGGAGCCGCTCATGGAAAAGCTTCGCCTGAAGGAAGCCCTTGTAGTGGAAGGCCGCTACGACAAAAATACCCTCAGTCAGCTTGTGGACGGCGTGATCCTGGAGACCCGGGGCTTCGGGGTCTTCAAAGACAGGGAGCTGATATCGCTCCTGCGCTTTTATGCCGACACCCGAGGACTTATCGTCCTCACCGACGGGGACGGAGCGGGTTTTCAGATCCGCGGCCGCATCCGCAGCGCCATTCCCGCAGAAAAACTGAAGCACGCCTATATTCCCGATATTTTTGGGAAAGAAAAACGAAAAAAAACGCCCTCAAAGGAGGGCAAGCTGGGCGTGGAGGGGATGACGCCCCAGATTCTCCGGGACTGTCTGCTCCGCGCCGGCGCCACCTTTGAGGGTGATACGGCAGAAAAGAGATCCGCTTTTCAGCTGAGCAAGGCGGATTTTTTTGAACTGGGTCTCAGCGGCGGGCAAGGCAGCGCTGCACGGCGGGAAGCTCTGGCTAAAAAGCTCGGCCTTCCGGTCCGCCTCAGTGCCGACGGGCTGCTGGACGCCATCAACACCATGCTCTGGTCAGGGCTCCTGACCCAGGATATCCTCCAGGCATACCGAGCCGATGACGCCGATGAGGAGAATGGCTGAGGGCATTTCCACCAGCTTCATGGCCATCCGCCAGGATGCGTATGTATCTGTATTAACAGCATCCACCGTGGCCAGGATTCCCGCTGCCGCGGCCAACAGACCGCAGGAGAGCAGCAGACAAAGGCGCATCAGGCGGTACGCAGGCGCACACATCCCGGCAGCTCTGCGCAGGATCTTCAGCAGAAGCAAAGGCAGCACCTCCTTCGGATAAGCGGCGGAACCCATTGCTCCGCCCCGAAAAAACAGTAACAGTGCCGCAGGGAAAAAACAAGCGGTAAATCATGGATTTAGTGGAATTAGCCCTTTACTTCCCCGCATATATTGTGGTATATTTTTCAGGTAGAGCTGTGTGCAGCTCTGCCTGAAGCTTTTTGTTTGGAGGAAACAGATATGCGCTGTCCTTACTGCAGCTACAGCGAAAGCAAGGTCATCGACTCCCGCCCTGCCGAAGAGGGAGCCACCATCCGCCGCAGACGCGAGTGCCTTTCCTGCGGGAAGCGCTTCACTACCTATGAGATCATGGAGCGCCTGCCCCTTCTGGTCATCAAGCGGGACGGAAGCCGCCAGACCTTTGACAGGATGAAGCTCATCGGCGGCCTGATCAAGGCCTGCGAAAAACGCCCCGTCACGGTGGATCAGCTGGAACGCATCGCTGACGAGATCGAACAGGAGCTGCAGGGCTCTCTGGAGCGCGAGGTTTCCAGCGAACGCATCGGCGAGCTGGTCATGGACCGTCTGAAGGACCTGGATCAGGTGGCCTATGTCCGCTTTGCCTCCGTCTACAGACAGTTCAAGGATATCAACACCTTCCTGGATGAGCTCAACAAGCTTCTCAGCGAAAGTAAGTGACGTTCTGCGCCGGCTGCAGACCGTCTGTTCCGTATAGGCGGCTCCGCTCAGGAACCGCCTATTTGTTTTCAGAAGATACTGCCAAATGACAGCCGTTCCATGCCGTAGAGGCTTTCCAGCTGGGCACGCAGCGCCTGCCACGCGCCGTAGGCATCTCCCGGACTTTCTGCACGGAGGTGGCCCAGAAAGCTGCAGATCCCTTCCGTGGTCATACCGATCTCGCTGTGCCGGATAAAGATGTGGGTATAGCTGTCGGCACGTTTCCACTGCTCCAGGAGCGCTTCCGCTCCGCTGCGGGCCCGCTCCCAGTCTCCGATGCAGGCAGCCTCCCAGGCTGCATCCGCCTCCGCCAGGAGGTTTTCGGAAAACTGCTTCAGATGGCGAAGATTCAGCAGGCAGCCCGCAACGATCAGCAGCAGGAGCAGCAGGGCAAAAATTTCTTTTTTCACTTTTGCTCCTTTCCCGCCAGGTAGATGCCCCCCAGGGAATCCACATTCATGTAGTACACCTGCCCGGGGGATTGAACTCCCCGTCGCTTCAGTTCTCTCATCAGCCAGGCACGGTCCTTGCCCAGCAGGCGAAGATTCCCATTTTCCACCTTTCCGTCGCTGATGAGGGTCACAGGAAGGCCGCGGTCCTCTGCCGTGATCCCAAGCTGACCGGCGGTGGCGGGGAGCCACCGGGAATACAGGAGTACGCTGAGGGTTCCGTCCGTTTCCAGAACGGCGCTCTGTACCTGGCTGATATCCGTTACCCCCTGGCTGCGCAGCTCCTCGCAGAGCTCATCCAGGGAAAAGCGGTTCTTTTTCATCTCCTTCTGGTCAATGACGCCCCGGGTGATGAGAATACTGGGCTTTCCAAAAAGCAGAAGACGCAGTCTGCTGCTTTTCAGGGAAAGCCAGGTAATCAGCAGTTCTCCGCAGAGAAGCACCGCAATGGGGATCAATCCGTTGAGCAGGGGAATACCAATGTCCTGGAGCGGGTGCGCCGCCATGTCTGAAATCAGCACCGCAACCACCAACTCCGACACTTCCAGCTGCCCCAGCTGTCGCTTTCCCATCAGCCGCATGGCTCCTGTAATACACACAAATACAATCACGGTTCGAATCAGTACGATCGCCAAATTTACGCCCTCCTTTTTTTCGATAGTTTTCCGATATTTCGTAAAAATACACTTCCATTACAAAGAAAGGTGACGCATATGTCCAAATATTTCGGAACGGACGGCTTCCGCGGAGAAGCAAACATCGACCTGAACGTGGAACATGCCCTGAAAATCGGTCAGTTCCTGGGCTGGTACTTCAGCCGCGAACACAAGGGCCGTATCGTCCTTGGCAAGGATACCAGACGTTCCAGCTATATGTTCGAATGTGCCCTCTGCGCCGGTATCACGGCTTCCGGGGCGGATGTCTATCTGCTCCATGTGACCACCACTCCCAGCGTATCCTACATTGCCAGAAAAGAAGAGTTTGACTGCGGCATCATGATCTCCGCCAGTCACAATCCCTATATGGATAACGGTATCAAACTCCTTAACGGTCTGGGCGAAAAGATGGAGGACAGCTTCATCGATCTGCTGGAAGCATATCTGGATGGAGAAGGGGACGCACTGCCCTATGCCACCGGCGAGAACATCGGTTCCGTGGTGGATTATTCCGCAGGCCGCAACCGCTACATCGGCCACATCATCAGCCAGGCTTCCCACTCCTATCGGAATCTGCGGGTGGGCATCGACTGCTCCAACGGCGCCACCTGGCAGATGGCCAAGCACATCTTTGAAACGCTGGGCGCCGAAACCCACGTTATTGCCAACCATCCCGACGGTCTGAACATCAACCGTGGCTGCGGCTCCACCCATCTGGAAGGTCTGCAGCAGCTGGTGCGGGAAAAACATCTTGATATCGGCTTCGCATTTGACGGTGATGCGGACCGCTGCCTCGCCGTGGATGACAAGGGAAACACGGTGGACGGCGATGCGATCATGTACATCTGCGCCCGCTATATGCAGGAAAAGGGTATTCTGGGCGACAGCAAGGTGGTCACCACCATCATGTCAAACTTCGGCCTTTACAAGGCTCTGGACCGGCTGGGCATCGGCTATGAAAAAACCGCCGTGGGCGATAAGTATGTGTACGAAAACATGAAGCAGTACGGGCACCTCATCGGTGGGGAGCAGTCCGGACACATCATCTTCTCCCGGCACGCCAACACCGGCGACGGTCTCCTGACCGCCGTCAAGGTCATGGAAGTGGTGCTGGCCAGCAAAAGCTCCCTGTCGGAGCTCACCCGGGACCTCACCATCTATCCCCAGGTCCTGAAAAACGCCCGGGTCACCGATAAGGAAACCGCGCTGAACGATCCCGATGTGCAGGCCGAGGTGGCGGCCGTCACCGCCCGCCTGGGGGATACCGGACGCATTTTACTGCGCAAGAGCGGCACGGAGCCGGTGCTCCGGGTCATGGTGGAAGCCCCGGATCACACTTCCTGCGAAGCGAATGTGGACGCTGTGCTGGCAGTTATGGAGCGCAAGGGCCTGCTCCTGGGCCTGAAGTAAAGGGGGCTTGGCACATGTATACCATTTCCGACCTGCTTGATCTCAGCAAAACCATCGCATCCGGCTTGTTTGAAAACAAGACCTATGCCTATGAGGTTCTGCCCGAAATCAGCGATTACATCCTCGCCCTGGGGCCCACGCTGGACCCCGAGCTTTACGACCATCCCGCTGAAGGGATCTGGATCGCAAAAGATGCGACGGTATTTCCCAGCGCCTATCTGGGCGCGCCCTGCATCATCGACAGCGGGGCAGAGGTACGCCACTGTGCCTTCATCCGCTCCGCCGCCATTGTGGGCAAGGGCGCCGTGGTGGGAAACTCCACGGAGCTGAAAAATGTGGTGCTCTTCGACGGGGTACAGGTCCCGCACTACAACTACGTTGGGGATTCCGTCCTTGGCTATAAAGCCCACATGGGCGCCGGTTCCATCACTTCCAACGTCAAGAGCGACAAGACCCCTGTCGTCCTCCGGCAGGAGGGGGAGACCCTTCCCACCGGCAGAAAGAAGGTGGGCGCCGTCCTGGGCGACTTTGCCGAGATCGGCTGCAACTCGGTGCTGAATCCCGGCACCATTATCGGCCGCGGCAGCATCGTCTATCCCACCTCCTGTGTCAGAGGCACAGTTCCGGAGCACAGCATTTACAAAGCTGCGGACAACATCGTTGCCCAGAAAGGAAGATAGGGTATGAAACGGCGGTTTTTGACCCTTGTGCTTGCCCTGCTCCTGCTGCTCAGCCCTTCCGGCTTTGCCGCCGCGGAGGGAGGGGAGAGCGGGCCTATCGTTCTCCTTTTCACCAGCGATGTGCACTGCCATGTGGATGAAAACCTGGGCTACAGCGCCCTTGCCGCATATCGGAAGGAGCAGGAAGCGCTTTACGGCAAAGAAAATGTGTTGCTGCTGGACTGCGGCGATGCCATTATGGGCAATACCATCGGCACCCTTTCCAACGGTGCTTATATTACCGAGATCATGGATCACCTGGGCTATGATATGGCCATTCCCGGCAACCATGAATTTGACTACGGCATGAGCACCTTCTTCGATCTTGCAGAGCATGCAGACTTTCCCTATATCTGCTGCAACTTTATCGATCTGCGCACCGGGAAAAGCGTGCTTCCCCCTTATCAGGTGCTGGACTGCGGCAGCGCAAAGGTGGGCTTTGTGGGCGTTCTCACGCCGGAAACCTACACCAGCTCCACCCCGGCCAATTTCCAGGACGAAAATGGGAACTATATTTACGGCTTCCTGAATACGGAGGATGGCGCCGTTCTGTCCGCCGCCGTGCAGAAGGCGGTGGATGGCGCCCGGGCCGAGGGGGCCGACTATGTGGTTCTGATGAGCCATCTGGGTACCGAGTTTTCCCAGCCGAACTGGGGAGCCTATGACGTGATCGCACAAACGCAGGGCATTGATGTGGTGCTGGACGGCCATTCCCACAGCATAATCCCCGGCACGTACTGTCCCAATAAAAACGGGGAAGAGGTGCTGGTCGTTTCCGCAGGCACGGCTCTGACCCACTTCGGCCGGGTCACCCTGTCTCCCGATGGCTTCAATTCCGAGCTCATTTCCGATTATACGGAGCGGGATCCCGATACCGACGCACTCATTGACGAGATCAAAACGGAATATCAGGCCCTGACGGAACAGGTCATCGCCTCCGCCGACTTCGGCATGTACATCTACGATCCTGTCAGCGGTCAGCGCATTGTTCGCAGGCAGGAAACCAATCTGGGAGACTTCTGCGCTGACGCCTACCGCGCCATCACCGGCGCTGAGATTGCCATCGTCAACAGCGGCGGCATCCGTGCAGATATGGCTGCCGGTGACATCACCTACGGTGATGTGATCAATGTGCAGCCCTTCGGCAATATGGCCTGCATGGTCGAGGCCACGGGCCGGCAGATTCTGGACGCTCTGGAAAACGGCGTCCGCGTGGCTGAGCTGGGGGACTTTGGCGGCTTCCTGCAGGTATCCGGCATCTCCTTTGAGGTGCATCTCTATCTGCCCTCCACGGTGGTGCTGGATGAAAACAGCTTCTTTGCGGAAGTCACCGGAGAATACCGGGTGAAAAACGTTCTGGTGGGGGGCGAGCCCCTTGATCCGGATCGGATCTATACCCTGGCCTCCACCAACTATACCCTCCTCCAGGGCGGAGACGGCTTCAGCATGTTCCGGGACTGCAAGCTTCTGCTGGACGAGATCATGCCCGATAATCAGGTTCTTATTACCTATCTGAAAGACCATCAGAACGGGCGCGTCGGAGAAGGCTATGCCGATCCCTACGGACAGGGCCGCATCCGCATGATTTCGGAAGCGCCCGAAGTCCCGGCTCCCATGAACACTTATACGGTACAGAGCGGCGATACCCTCTGGGGCATCTCCCTGGCGCTGTACGGCAGCGGCGGGCGCTGGAACGAGCTGTACCGGCTGAACGCCGATATTCTGGAAAGCCCCCGAATGATCTATGTGGGGCAGACGATTCTCGTCCCCGCAGCCTGACAGTTTTTTACACAGAAAGGATCTTATCATGTCTTTGAAACGAACCCTGATCTTCCTGCTGGCGCTGGCGCTTCTGTTTTCCTGCGCCTGCTCCATTGAGATCGTAAAAAAGCCGGAAGAAAGCAGCGCGCCTGTCATCTCCGACCAAACCACCCCGGAACCCACCGCCGAACCTACGGCGGAGCCCACACCGGAACCCACCCCCGCAGCAACGCCCGAACCCACGCCGGAGCCCACGCCTGTGCCTACCCCGGAACCCACGCCGGAATACAGCTTCACCGGCTACAAGCGGGGGCTCAGTGCTTTTGACGACCTGGAGTATGTGCACCCCGACACCGCCGCAGTGGCGCAGAAGATCGAGAATATCCGCCTCATGGTCACCGACGGAACTTCCAGCGAAGACATTCTGGCTGCTTACGAAAGCCTGGAGGAGGATTTCCGCTACATTTCCTCCATGTACGGACTTGCTTCCATCTATTCCGCCATTGACGTGAACGATGAATACTATAACAGCGAGGTGGAGACCCTCACCACCGAATATGACGAGCTGGCTGTACTCTGCACCATGCTGGAAGTGGAGATTTACGAGTCCGAGCACTGCGATGTGGTGTTTTATGACTGGACGGAGGAGGATTTTGCCTACCTGCGCATCGCCGAGAAGCTCTATGACGAGGAGTATGTGCAGCTGGACACCCGCCTCACCGAGCTGGTGAACGCCTATTGGGATGCCCAGACCAACACCACCTTCACCTACGAAGGACAGGAGCTGACCCTCAGCGACCTGGACCTGCTGGGGGTGGACGAAGACACCTACTATACGCTCCTCAACGAATACTACCGCTGCCTGAACGAAAAGGTGGGGGCCCTGTATCTGGAGCTCATTTCCATCGAGAAGCAGATCGCCGCCAAGGCGG
The DNA here is from genome assembly GCA_045537855.1 of Oscillospiraceae bacterium. Lineage (GTDB taxonomy): Bacteria > Bacillota > Clostridia > Oscillospirales > Oscillospiraceae > UBA1774. The sequence goes on along the minus strand of JAZSQG010000165.1, from coordinate 12,649 downwards.
GCTACGATAACTTTGCGGAATTTTCCTATGAATTCCAGTACGAGCGGGACTACAGCCCCGAAGACGCCCGGAATTTTGCACAGTATGTCAGGGAATATGTCCCTGCCCAGATGCGCACCCTCTACACCGGCTTCACCTACGAGGAATATCAGGCTTTCAACATGGCCCTGAATTCCCGCAACCAGTTGGACCGGCGTCAGCCCCAGATCGAGGAATTCTTTGCGGAAGTCTCTCCGGAAATGACGGAGGCTTACAACTATCTGGTGGAATATCAGCTCAGCGCCATCACCGACAGCGAGACCAGCCAGAACGGTGCCTACACCACCTATCTGGGCAGCTGGGATGTGCCCTTCATTTACCTCCATGAAAGCGGCGGCTACACGGATGTGCTCACCTTTGTCCATGAGTTCGGCCATTTCTACGGCAACTATATGGGCGGCTATGACAACGCTACCTACAACAGTCTGGATGTGGATGAGATCCGCTCCCAGGCGGCGGAACAGCTCTTCCTGCCTTATCTGGAGAGCTGCTACGGCACCGATGCTTACCACGGCATCATGAAGTATCAGATGTTCATGAGCCTGGCTACCATGATCGACGGCTGCATTTACGATGAATTCCAGCAGTATGTGTTCTCCCACGATGTGCAGACGGTGGAAGAACTGAACGAAGTGTTTGCGGAGATCAGCCGCAGCTACGGCATGGGCGACGATTTCTATGTGATCGATCTGGAATATGTCTGGGTGGATGTGCTGCACAACTTCGAGTGCCCCATGTACTATATCAGCTATGCCACCTCCATCGTCCCTGCGCTGGAGATCATGCAGATCGCCCAGACGGACCGTGATGAAGCACTGCGGGTCTACAACAGCATCGTCCGCTCCGATCCCTTCATGGGCTTCAAGGATGTTCTGGCGGAAAACGGCCTGAAATCCCCCTTTGAAGAGCAGGCCATCGTGGATGTGGTGAACGCTGTAGTGGATGCCACCGGCATCGGCAGCAAGGTCAGCATCGGAAACTGAGCAAAGAAAACAGAAAAAAACGGGAAGGAACGGCAAATTACGCCGTTCCTTCCCGTTTTCTGATCTTCCAAACACTCACTCCAGCAGCATATTGGCAATGCGCATATAGAGGTCTTCCGCCCGGCTCCGGAATTTCTGCTCCATTTCCCGGGCCTGTTCTTCGCTGCCCGCCAGAATTTCCAGCTTCAGGATATTTCCCAGACTGTCGGAGAGGGAGAGGGAAACATTGCAGTTTCCGTCCGCCTTCTTCTCGTGGGACGCGCGCACCATGGCGCTGCGGTTCAGCATCCGCGCGGTGCGCTCGGCAGCCTTACCCGCCGTCATCCGCACGGTGAAGGGGAGGGTGCTTTCCATTTCTTCGGAGTTTCGCACGCCCTTGGCGGTAATGAAGAACTTATCGTCCAGCATCCCGGCATGGCCGGTATTCACCAGCTCCGCCAGTGCATCCATATAATCAAAATAGTTGATACCGTCATCGCAGAACACCAGCTCCGACAGGGTGGTGATATCCACCGGCCGCGGCAGGCGCCTGAGCACATACAGAATGAGTATCTTGATATCCAGCTTGTCCCGGATGAAGCCATAATTGTTATCCAAAGCGGTCGCCTCCTTGTCTGTATGGTAGCACATTTTCCGCAGATGGGGAAGTCCCGATTCACAAAAATGCGCAGCGGGCATAGATTGTAATGAAATCAAGCTGTTTCAGGAGGTATGTCATGGCTGACAGAGTGATGCCGGGGCCCATCGACGGCTCGGCCAGTGTCAGAGAAGCCGTCAGCGTCCACACCCAGAAGATCTTCGACAGCTGCCGGGATCGGGACTGCATCGAGAACATCCGCATGTACCCGGATGCCGCATCTCAGTGTGCCCTTTCCGGTGCCATCGGCGTGCGTGCCAAATCCGCAGAGCTGCTGTACGCCTCCATCAATGTGGAGGAGGTGGCCTTCAACCGGGGCTACTATACCGTGGACGTCCGCTTCTTCTACAAGATCAAAGGGGAAGTGTATACCATTTCCAGCGGTGCCGAGGAGATCTGCGGCCTCTGCGTCTTTGACAAGCGGGTCCTGCTCTTTGGCAGCGAAGGAAACGCCCGGGTCTTTTCTTCCCGCACCCCCGCCGGGCTGGGCCGCACGAATCTGCCCATCGCCGTGGTGGAGGCAGTGGATCCCATCGTACTGAACATCCGGCTGGCGGAAGCCTCCGACCGGCTGGGCTTCGACCCGGAACTGGGAGAAGTGCCCCAGTTTATCAGCGCAGCTTTTCCCGATGGGCTGCAGCTGGGCGGTGAAGGAAGGCACGTCTATGTGACCCTGGGCCAGTTCAGCATGATCCGGCTGGAGCGCGACTCCCAGCTGCTCATCCCGGCCTATGACTATTGTATGCCGGAGAAGGAGTGTGCAGCCGGTTCCGCAGACGATCCCTGCGAGCTGTTTCGCCGCATCCGTTTCCCGGTGGACGAATTCTTCCCGCCGGATACCATGGAAGTCAGCGACAGCTACCGGGAAGCCAGCACAATGGGCACCCGGTAAGACGGGCACGGTAATGCCCCATAGACATTCGGTCTATGGGGCATTGGCTGTTTTTTCAGGATAATTTCACTCAGTCTTCGCCGGGAAACTCCAGTTCGTCCACGAACACATCCTGGAATTCGGGATCTGCGGCCAGCTCCAGATAGTCCATGCTCCGGGCCAGTCTGGCGGCACGGCGGTATTCATCGCCGCTGAGGACGCAGAGCTTGGCACCCTGACCGGCGGCATTGCCGATGGCATTGACCCGCTCTTCCAGCTGCGGGGGGATGAGCCCGATGCCGCAGGCGCTGGCAGGGGACATGTAGCTGCCGAAAGCGCCGGCGATCATCACATCCCGGATTTCATCCGTGGTGACGCCCAGCTTGCGGCACATCATCTGGATGCCCGCCGCCATGGCGCCCTTGGCCAGCTGCACTTCCCGCACGTCCTTCTGGGTAAAGTACAGGGCTTCTCCGCTGCCGGATTCCTCTTCACTTGCCAGCAGGAAGGCACGCATACCGCCCTGCTCGGAGATCCTGCCCGCGAGGGCCTTACCCTCGGGATGCTCGATCTCATCCACGGGCAGCAGCCGGCCGGCAGATTCCACCAGACCCACGCGTACCAGCTCGCTGAGCAGGTCGATGAGGCCGGAGCCGCAGATGCCCACGGGCTTGCCGCCGCCGATGACGCTGCAGCTGAATTTGCCGTCAGCCAGGGACACATGGTCAATGGCTCCTTCCGCACCGCGCATGCCGCAGCTGATGAGGGCGCCTTCAAAGGCGGGGCCCGCAGCCGTGGAGCAGGCGATGAGCCTTTCTTTGGTGCCCAGCACCATTTCACCGTTGGTACCGATATCAATGAGCAGGGTCAGTTCTTCCTTTTCATCCATGGCGGCCGCCAGCGAAGCACCCACGGTATCCGCGCCCACGAAGCCTGCGATGTTGGGCAGCATGTACAGCCGGGCGGAGGGATTCATGCGCATGCCGTAATCCGCCGCCAGCAGGCGGGCGGGATCGGACATGGCCGGCGTATAGGGGGCATAGGCCAGGGAAGCGGGGCTGAGGCCCAGGAAGAGGTGGTGCATGCAGGTATTGCCCACCACCGTGATGAGGTAAATGGAGGAAAGCTTCTCGCCCACTTCCGAGGCACACTTTCCGGCCAGGGCGTTGATCGCCTTGCGCACATCCCCGGTGGGGCCTTCCAGCCCGTTTTCCAGGCTGTACTTCATGCGCATGATCACATCGCCGCCGTAGGCCACCTGGGGATTGAGCATGCTGGACTGGCTGACCTGTTCGCCGCTGCGCAGGTCCACCATATAGCAGGCGATGGTGGTGGTACCGATGTCATAGGCAAGGCCGTAGACCGGGGAGCCCACGGGCACGACATCCAGCACTTCGCCGTCGCAGAGAACTGCGTCCACCCGATACTTTTCATCTTCCAGGGTCTGATACAGCCTGCCGATCACCGCCAGATTGGGGTGGATCTCTTCCGCATCCTTGCCGGAAGCCTTGGCCGCCGTATCCCGGAGGCGGGTCCAGCAGGCCCGAAGATCCTCCGTGCTGGGCCTGGGCACCTGCAGCGTCAGCACTTCCACGGGAGGATTGGCCGCCACTTCCCGGGTGATGCCGCCCATGAGGATGCGGTGCCCTTCGTCTTCTTTGGAGATATCCACGGTGATATCCTCCGTGATCTCCGTGCGGCAGGCCAGGACCGTGCTCTGACCGGCGCTGTCGGTGACCTTCACCTTGCACTTGTGGCAGGTTCCGTTGCCGCCGCAGGGGGCGTCAATACGCAGGCCCGCCTGATGCAGCGCCTGCATAATGGTCATACCCGGCGTGGCTTCAATGCTCACGCCGGAGGGCAGAAATGTTACCTTCATGCTTTCTTCTCCCGGAACAGGTAGCAGCCCACATAGGTCAGCGTACCGCGGCCATGGTTATAGAGAATATCGTTCATCTTGCACACGTCGCTGATGACCATGCCGTAGCCCTCCATGGGAGAGCTCATCAGGTCGGGGAAGCGGCAGGGTGCGTCGGGATAGGTGCATTCCTTGCAGTTCATGCATTCGCCGGTACCCAGAGGCAGCACATCCAGCTCAGGGTACTCCGCATGCAGCTGCTTCAGGAAGGCAACAAAGTGCTCGCCGTGGATCTTGGCAGTCTCCTGCATGGTCTCAAAATCGAAATCGTCCTCCAGCTGGCCGGTGGTCTGCACAATGATGCCGGTCTCGTACTGATTCACCCGTTCCTGACATTCGGCAACGGTTCCGCATCCGGGCGGGCAGCTCCAGTTGGTATTATAGGCATGGCATTTATTGACGGCGCACATCTCGCGCACTTCGTCCCGCAGGACGATGGTATCGATCCGAACGGGTTCCGCCAGCGTGAAGCCGCAGGCAAGGGCTTTCTCACGAATCACATCCAGGTTCATTGATCTATCATCCTTTCAAAAAAAGCTTTCTGCTAGGATTATACAACATTTTTTGAAATTTGCAATGTGATATGGTATAATCCCTTTCACAGGCAGAGCGGCACAGCGCCCTTTGCCGCACCGCCCCGGGCGGGCATGGAAATGGAGGCACCCTATGTTCAAGCGAAGAGTAGAAGATTCCGGAAAAAGTACGATCCTCGGCTTTGCCTGCAGGATTTTTTACGCCCATGTGGCCAATGTCCTGATCATGCTGGTGGCCGGCATGCTGGTGGAAAACCTGAGCCTGCTGAAGATCCAGGTTTCTGATCGTGTAACGCCCATGGTGGTCACCGCAGTCTGCTTCATATTTTATGTGGTCTATGTGTATATCCACAGCTGGCGCACCGGTCAGCGGGACTATAATCTGGTGCTGTACAAGCACGAAGAGGAAAAGAAGTATAAGGCGCTGGCTGCTTCTCTGCTTTCTCAGCTTCCGGGTCTGATCCTGGTCATTCTGGTGCAGCTTTCCCCGGAGGATTTCTCCTGGGTGCGCTATGCCCGCTATTATTACCTGAACTTCAACTATTTCCTCCTGACTTTGGGTGAAAGCTTCCGGGCTATCTACTTCATCCCCGTGCTCTTTGCACCGATCATTGCCGTGCCGGCTTACCGCATGGGCTACAAGGGCATTTATCTGGCCAACAAAGTGGTCTACCGCATGCCGAACCCCAAAAACGACCGCAAATAAAGCATATTCGCCCTGCCCCTGCCATAAAGTTCTGGCAGGGGAGGGCTGTATATGAAAGCACATATGTTCGTATTGTTGACGCTGGCCGTGCTCCTGGCGTCAACGCTGCTGTGTCTGCATCTTGTGGTGCAGGCAACAGTACTGGCTCAGCAGGGTCTCACCTTTGTGATCGACGCCGGTCACGGCGGCGAGGACGGCGGAGCTGTCAGTGAGGACGGCCTTTCGGAAAGCAGCGTGAATCTGGCCGTTGCCCGGCGCACGGACGCTCTGCTGGGGCTTTGCGGCCTTCGCAGCGTCATGACCCGGGACAGCGAGGAAATTTCCTATCCGCCGGAAGCGGACAGTATCCGCAAGCGGAAGCAGGCCGATCTGGAGCAGCGCAGCACGCTGGTCGCTGCGATGCCCGAAGCGGTGCTGGTGAGCATCCACCAGAATCAGTATCCGTCTCCCGGGCCCCGGGGCGTGCAGGTCTTTTACAACGATTATGACGGGAGCAGGGAATTTGCCGTCTATGCTCAGGAGCTGCTGCTTCGCGGAGTGGGCGGCTCGGAGCGCGCAGCTTCCCGAATTTCCGACAGCATCTACCTCATGCGCAAGGCCGAATGTCCCGCCATTCTGGTGGAATGCGGCTTTCTTTCCAATCCCGGGGAGCTTGCGCTGTTGAAAAGCGAAACCTATCAGACAAAACTGGCCGTCTGCATCGCCGCAGCCTGTATGGGCCATGCAGAGGAACTGGAGCGATTATATGGCAAAGGCTAAGACCGTGTATTTCTGCACGGAATGCGGGAACGAAACCATCAAATGGCAGGGCCGCTGCCCGGCCTGCGGTGCCTGGAACACCATCGTGGAGCATAAGGCAAACCCCGCCGCCGCGCCTGCGGGAAGTTTTTCTCTGGGCACAGCCCCCCTCCGTCTGGATGAGCTGGACGAAGGGGAAGAGGTTCGATTTTCCACGGGCATCGGCGAACTGGACCGGGTGCTGGGCGGTGGCGCCGTATCCGGCTCTCTGGTGCTGGTGGGCGGTGCCCCCGGCATCGGCAAATCCACGCTGCTGCTCCAGCTGTGCGGAAGTCTGTCCGGCAGCGCAAAGATCCTCTATGTCAGCGGAGAGGAATCGGGCCGCCAGCTGAAAATGCGCGCCCGCCGTCTCGGCTGTGACAGCAGCGGCTTTTATGTACTCATCGAAACCAATCTGGACAATATTCTGGATGCTGTCCGCAGCCTGAAGCCGGACGTGCTCATCGTGGACTCCATCCAGACCATGTACCATGGCACGCTGGATTCTTCTCCCGGCAGTGTACCTCAGGTCAAGGACTGCACCATGTCCTTTATGCGCCTTGCCAAGGACAGCGGCGTCACCGTTTTCGTGGTCAGTCATGTCAACAAGGAGGGTGCCATTGCAGGGCCCAAGGTACTGGAGCATATGGTGGACTGCGTCCTGTATTTTGAGGGCGACAGCAGTATGGGCTACCGCATCCTCCGGGCCGTGAAAAACCGCTTCGGCTCCACCAACGAGATCGGCGTATTTGAAATGCAGGGCAGCGGCCTGCGGGAAGTTCCCAATCCCTCGGAAAGCCTCCTGGCCGGAAGGCCGGTGGGTACGGCTGGAACCTGCGTCGCCTGCGCCATGGAGGGAAGCCGCCCGGTCCTGGCGGAAATACAGGCTCTGATAACCAAAAGCGGCGGAAATGTTCCCAGAAGGAGCTTCAACGGCCTGGATTTTAACAGAAGTATGCTCCTTCTGGCCGTTCTGGAAAAGCGGGGCGGCCTGCGCCTTTCCGCCAGCGACGCCTATATCAATGTCATCGGCGGCCTGCAGCTGGACGAACCTGCCGTGGACCTTGCCGCAGCACTGGCAATTGCTTCCAGTTATACGGACAGGCCCATTCATCAGATGACCGCCGCAGTAGGGGAGGTGGGCCTTACCGGTGAAATCCGCAGCGTCTCCGCCATGGAGCAGCGCCTTGCGGAGGTACACCGCCTGGGCTTTACCGCCTGCATCGTGCCGCCTCTGAAGGACGCCAAGGTCCAGACCCCGCCGGGGCTGAAGCTCATCGAAGTGCGCAACATTTCCGAAGCGCTGGCCGCCAGCGTGGGCGCTCAGCGCAGCAAAGCGGACGGGGAATGAGTCCGGAACGCATTATTTCAGGTACTTGAAGAATAGTGGAGGCCAAGCAATGGTAATTCGCATCAAATATCATGTGCCCGAGCTGGAAAAGCTGGAACGCATCGCCGTGGGTGACTGGATCGACCTCCGGGCTGCGGAAACGGTGCAGCTGAAACAGGGTGAGCATTATTATATCTCTCTGGGCGTTTCCATGAAGCTGCCCAAGGGCTATGAAGCCCATGTGGCGCCCAGAAGCTCCACGTTCAAAAAATGGGGCATTTTACAGACCAACAGCGTGGGAGTCGTTGATAACAGCTATTCCGGCACCAACGATATCTGGAAATATCCTGTGTACGCCACCCGGGATACGGAGATCTGTCTGAACGACCGCATCTGTCAGTTCCGCATTGTGGAGCGCATGCCGGAGATCACTTTTGAAGAAGCGGACACGCTGGACGATCAGGACCGCGGCGGCTTCGGCAGCACCGGCTCGCGCTGAATCCGCGCAGCATTGCATGCTGACAAGCAGCGCCGCGTCACTGTAAAAGCGTTCCGGCACAGCAAAAACGCAGCCGGAGCATATTCAGATCCCGGGAGCAGCCGAACGCCCCGCAAGACGCTTTCCCCGCACTTTCTCGCGATTCCGCCCACTACATTGAACAAAATTTTTATTTTGTTCAATGTTATCGGAAATAGAGGCCGGGAGGGCACCATGCCGCTCCCTGCCAAAAATCCGGGATAACGCGATTTTGAAAGGTTCCGGAACATGCGGAGGCTGCACCACTGCACACATCCATCCCAGTGCTGTGCAATCTGTAGAGCTGCCGTTCTGCAAACCGCTCCAAAGAAACCCAGCGCAATCTTCCCGCTGACTACAACGCTTTCACGGAGGCACCTATGAATCTTACCGATCTGAAAACCATACAGCCGCTGATGGAAAAACACGGCTTTCACTTTTCCAAATCTCTGGGTCAGAACTTCCTTGTGCGCCAATGGGTCCCGGAGCGTATTCTGGAGGTCTCCGGCGCAAGTCCCGCCACAGGCGTACTGGAGATTGGCCCCGGCATCGGCGTGCTTACCCAAGAGCTGTGCCGTCAGGCCGCCAGAGTGGTCTCCGTGGAGCTGGACACGGCGCTCCTCCCCGTTCTGGATGAAACCCTGGCAGAATTTGATAACGTACAAATTATCAACCAGGACGTCATGAAAACCGATATCCCCGCCCTGGTACAGGAGCATTTTGCGGGCCTGACCCCCATCGCCTGCGCCAATCTCCCCTACAATATCACCACGCCGGTACTCACCAAACTGCTGGACAGCGGCTGTTTCCCTCAGATCACCGTTATGATCCAGCGGGAGGTTGCAAAGCGCATCTGTGCCAGGCCCGGCACTGCCGATTACGGCGCGTTTACGGTTTATGTAAACTTCTATGCCGATCCCGAGATCTGCTTTGACGTACCGCCGGACTGCTTCCTGCCCAGACCTAAGGTGACCTCCTCCGTTATCCGCCTCCGGGCCAAGGAAGCGCCCAAGGACCTGGAAGACAAACAAATGTTCTTCAATCTGGTAAAAGCCTCCTTCGCCCAGCGGCGCAAAACTCTGGTCAACGGCCTTGCCACACTTTTTTCCGGAAAACTGGACAAAAATGAGATCACCGAAGTGCTGCAGCAGTGCGGCTTTTCCCCCATGGTGCGGGGCGAGACCTTCGGAATCCCGGAATTTGTGACCCTTTCCAATGCCTTTGGCGCCCGCCTGCGGGAGGGCTGAAGCGCCCCCTTCCCCGCCCTGCAAACCAAATACATCTGTACACAAAAAAGCCCCACGGCAGCGTCCTGACGCATACCGTGGGGCTTTTTTACGCTTTAAGCCTTATGCTGTTCCGCCTCAGTCCTTCTTCACGAACTCAAAGGCAGGAACCTGCTCCTGCTGCTCGTAAATGGGGTTGTAGATGTTGCCGCGGAACACGGTGGAGAAGCCGGGGGTGAGGGGCTCGTCGGGGAAAGCGCGAAGGATGGCGTTCATGCGCAGCTCCCAGCCGGACTTGAAGTCCACATGGGTGAGGATGAACTTGTCGCCGCGCTGGATGCCGCGGACCACGCGCTCGCCGGCGTCGTCGGGATCACGGGACAGCTTGGCAAAGTCGATGGGATTGCCGTTCTCGTCCTTGGGAGGCTCGAACTTGATGGGCTTGCCGTCCTTGCCCTTGGGCATCTCGAACTTGGGAGCGGCGGGAGCCTTGCCGGTGTGCTTCTGGATGAGCTCGTTGGAGCTGGCGCCCAGATTGGTGGTGTAGGGGCCGGGGCAGAATGCGGCGGAACCCACATTGGTGCCTTCCAGTTCCATGGCCAGCTCTTCCATCAGGGTGATGACGGCCATCTTCAGGGAGTCGTACATGGGGAAGCCCTTGACGGGGAAAATGCCGGACATGGAAGCGGTGGAAACCACATAGCCGCCTTCGCCGTGCTTCACGATGCGGGGCAGGATGAGGGCGATGCCGTTGAGGATGCCCTTGTAGTTGACGTCGATATCCAGGTCGATCTGTTCCCAGTCATAGTCGCCGGTGACCAGCTTGGGTTCGTTGTTGCCGATACCGGCATTGTTCACCAGAACATGGATCTTGCCGAAGACGGCTTCCGCTTCGTCGGCAGCCTTGGCATAGCCCACGCGGTCGGTGACGTCCAGGCAAATGCCGTGGCAGGGCCAGCCGTGCGCCTTGAACATAGCCAGCGCATCGTCAATGGCGTTCTGACGGAAGTCGGCGATCACAACATTCATGCCTTCGCGGGCGCAGGCTCTGGCAATGCCCAGACCCATGCCGCTGGCGCCGCCGGTGATAAACGCGGTTTTGCCCTTCAGATCAATAAACATAAAAAAAGCCTCCAATCGATTTTTGTTTGTTCCATGTAATGTATATTGTACAACTATTTTGCGGAAGATGTCAACCTATTCATACATAATACCGGGCATAAGCACCAGGTCGCGCCCGTCATCGGGCATGTGATGCTCCTGCAGCACGGCGGCAGGTCGGATAATGTCCATTCCAAAGCGCTCCCGGAGGCGGTCCACCGTCCGGTCCAGATTTCTCCGGCGGTGCAGCGCAGCAGGATCTTCAAAGATGCTGAGCTGGCTGGGGGCCTCCTCCCGGGCCAGCGAGATGGCGCGGATGGTCAGGGCACGAACACCGCCCCGGGGGTCATAATGCTCCCGGAACAGGGCAAAGCCCTGCTGCGCCAGCTCCAGGGCATTCTGGGTGGCTGTGTGCAGCTTTCGCTGAAACTGGCGGTAAGCCAGGTCCTTTCCCCGCACGCTGACCTGCACCCCCTCCGCCCGGAGCCCGTGGAGCCGCAGACGGCGCCCCACATCCTGGGCGAGGCTCAGCAGCACCAGCCACACTTCATACTCCGTTTCCAGGTCGGCGGTGCAGGTGATGCCGTGACCCAAAGATTTTACGGGTGCCTGATAGTCCACCGGCGTGACACGGCTTTCCTCCTGCCCCGAAGCGTAGCGCCACAGAGTCAGCCCGTTTTCCCCCAGAAGCCCCTTCAGGAATTCCGGCGGCGACTGGGCCAGCTGCCCGATGCTGCGGATCCCGTAGTTTCCCAGCTTGCGGGTGGTGGCCGGGCCGCAGTACAGCAGCTCCGATACCGGCAGCGGCCAGATGCGCCGGCGGAAATTTTCCCGGGTGATGACGGTCACCGCATCCGGCTTTTTCATATCGGAACCCAGCTTGGCAAAGACCTTGCTGAAGCTGACGCCCACGCTCACCGTGAGCCCCAGTTCGTCCCGCACCGTCCTTCGGATCTTCTCCGCAGTGGCCACGCCGTCCCCGCTCCCCTGCAGCTCCAGCCAGCATTCATCCATGCCGAAGGGCTCGATGCGGTCGGTAAAGCGCGAGTAAATCTCCCGGGCCATGGCAGAAAATTTTACATACTGTTCGTAGCGGGGCGGCACTACGATAAGCCCGGGGCACAGCTGCCTTGCTTCCCAGATGGCCTGCCCCGCCCGGACACCTTTGGCTGCCGCGGGACGGGAACGGGCCAGAATGATGCCGTGCCGCTCTTCTGCGCTGCCTCCCACGGCCATAGCTTTTCCCCGGAGCTCCGGCTGCAGCAGCTGCTCCACCGAGGCATAAAAGGAATTAAGATCACTGTGTAAGATCATGCCGGCCATGCGTTTCTCCTTGACATTTTCCGCGTTCGGCGTTATGCTCTTCTTGCAAATTCGAACATTTGTTCGTATTTGTATTATAGGCAAAGGAACAGCGGCTGTCAAGAGCAGCACCGACGGAGAATCACAGGATGGAACAGGACAAGGTATATGTGCAGGTGGATGTGGCCTTCCGGGAGGATGGGCTGATGATGCCCCGGGCCATTCATTGGGAGGACGGCGCGGTCTATCAGGTGGACCGGGTTTTGGATGTGCGTCCCGGGGCCGCCCGAAAGGTGGGCGGTCAAGGGGACCGCTATGCTCTGGTGGTGCGCGGAAAGCGCACCGTGCTGTATTTTGAGCGCAGCGCCGCCCTGTCGGGGCCGAACATCGGCCGATGGTTTGTGGTAAGGGCCCAATGAAACGCAAAGAGGCGGAAAGCAGCCTGCTTTCCGCCTCGGATTTTTATGCTGTTGGATGCCGCCCTTATGCGCCGTAACGGTCGGCAAAGAAGAGATAGCAGGAGGAGGCCCAGGAGGACCAGAACAGCTGCTTTTCGCCAAAGGCCACCAGGCCGCGCTCCCCTGCTCCGCTGAGGGCGTTGTGAATGTGGAACATGCCGTTATCCCGGAGGGTGCGGGCATAGCGCAGACCCATTTCCCTGGCCAGTTCCGGCTTCCCTGCCGCTTCCAGTGCCAGGCACATGATCAGC
>JAZSQG010000311.1:0-5215 GCA_045537855.1 Oscillospiraceae bacterium | reverse complement strand
GATGGGCAGACCGGTTTCTGCCTTGGCCTCCAGCAGAAGATCCAGACCGTCCAGACCCATGCCCTGGAAGGAGTAGGGGGAGGTGCGGGGCTTGAAGGCGCCGCCCCGGAGCAGGGTCGCCCCGGAGGCCTTCACTGCCCGGGCCACGGTCAAAATCTGCTCCTCGCTTTCCACGGAGCAGGGGCCCGCCATGATGGTCAGGGAGCCGCCGCCGATGACGGTGTCGCCCACCCTGATGACGGTATCCTCGGGGTGGAACTTCCGATTTGCCATCTTATAGGGCTCCTGCACCCGCTTGACATTGTCCACGATGTCAAGGGCGGAGAGCATGTCCATATCCAGTCTGGAGGTGTCGCCCACCAGACCCAGAATGGTGTGGTTATGGCCTACGGTCTCGTGGATTTCCACGCCCCGCTCCCGGAGCCAGGCTTCCAGGCCGATGAGCTGACTGCGGTCAGCCTGCTGTTTCAGAATAATAATCATGGTTCACCGTCTCCTTTTTTGCGAAAAAAGACCCGCAGCCGTTTGGCTGCGGGTCTCTGTCAACTGCACGTTTCCGGGGTGTTCCCGTATCTGCCGCCGCTTCAGTTCCCTTGTTCAGCCAAACGCCCATAAGCCTTACCAAAATAGGTAAAGCTGAAATAAAAGGCGTATGCAGCTTTGAAGCAGCGGTTCATCACGTATGAGCATCTCCCGGTTCGGAATACACACAGGATAGCACCGCCGCCGTAAAAAGAAAAGGGGCAAATCCTACAAATCTTCCGTTCTTCCCCAAAAATGATTTGAGGATTTAACCAAACAGTGCGAAGAAGCATTCCGCAATAAAGGGATGCGAAGCGGGGCCCGCCGCGCAGGCGGCGGGCCCCGGAGGGCTTAGCTCTGGAAGGAGGAATTCACGTCCTTGTTATAATTGCCGCTGTTGCCGCCGGAGAAGTGGAGAATATCCCGCTCCAGGGCGTGGACCAGCAGGGGACTGTGGGGAATGTTCCGGGGGACGAAGACCAGGGTGCTGCGGTCGGTGTGGATGGTCTCGTCGCCGATGAGGAAGCTGATATCCCCACCCAGCAGCTCGGGATGCTCCGGGTCGCTGCCGATGAAGGCAATGAATTCGTCCAGATCGTCGTGGCTGTGGTTTTCCGGGCCCGTATCGTTGGTGGTGTGGAACCAGACGCACTCGGTATAGGGGGCGCCGGGGAGCTTGTTCCCGTCGATCCACAGCAGGAAGCTCAGGAAGCCCGGCGGCGCATCGGGGATGCGGCCGTCCACGGGGGCATACTTCACCACCCGGTGATCGGCATAGCTGCCCGCTGCCGCGGTGGGGGCGGCGGGGGCATAGCGGTAGCTGCCGGCGTTTACGTGCATCACATAGTGGAGCAGGGGCTTTTTCAGGTCCTGCACCGCGAAGCGGTGGGCGCAGCCTGCGGGCACAAAGACGAAGCTGGTCTCGCTGAACACCAGATGGTCGTTTTCGATCTGGAAGTCCACCTGCGCCTGCAGGTCTTCATGCTGCTTCGGGTCGCCGCCCACGAACATGTGCAGCTCATCCGACTCGTGGCGGATGCAGTCGGGCATGCTGAAGTCCGCCGTCAGCCAGCTGACGCAGCCGAAGATGCTGCCGGGGATCAGGCTGTCATCCAGACAGACGGCCAGCCGCCTGGCATCCGCCGGAATGCCGGGGTAATCCGGGCCGGGGTGACTGCCGCCCCGGGCAAAATACTGCTCATAGCGGGACATGGCTTACTCCGCCGCCTTTTTCTTCCGGGCCTCGGCGGCCTCGCGGTAGCAGGCGCCGCAGTAGGTACACTTCTTGTTGGGGTCCTTCACGCAGATGGAGATACCGTCGCCCATGAAGTAGAAGAAGCGGCTGCCGTCCTCCTTCTTGCCGGCCAGGGTCTTGCCCCAGGTGCCGTTGAGGTACACCGCCTGCCACAGGATGGGCTTGTTGACGGTGTGGAAGTAGATGGGGCAGTGCCACACATTGGGGGGGATGCGGATGATCACCGGCTTATTGACGGTGAACTTCTCCATATGGTCCGGGTCGTCACCCAGCATGATGTCGTATTCGGCGTCGAAATCCCAGATGTTGGGCAGGTTGGCGCCCACGATGACCAGGTATTCTTCCACGCCGTGGTGGCAGTGGGAAACTTCCATGACGTTGGGGCCGGCGATGGCCTGGAAGCCGCTGTGGTAGGTGGCGCCGGGCATGCAGGCTTCGCCCCGGAAGTAGGCCTGGGGAGAGGGGCACCAGTCGCCCCACTGGGTGTACTCCGGCTGGAGTTCGTGGATCAGATGATCAAAGCGGCCCATGCTCAGTACTCCTTTCCGTCCAGAATTTCAAAGATATTGCCTTCGGCGTCGGTGCGGCGCTTGATGGCGCCGGGCTTGCCGGCAAACATGGGGTCTTCCAGGAAGACGGGCTTATCCACCCGCTTGAAGACCAGGGGGCCGTGCCACATACCGGCGGGCACGTGGATGACGGTGGGCTTGTCGATGCGGATGACCTCCATGTCATCGGGGCTTTCACCCATGCTCAGCTCCACCTCCGCGTCCCAGGAAGAGAACACATCGGGGATCTGGCTGCCCAGAAAGATGTAGTACTGCTCCTCCCGGTGGTAATGGGCTTCGTCCTCCAGCACGCAGGGCTGGGTGATGACCCGCAGGCCCAGGCGGTACTTGGCACCGGGTACGTCCTTGTCGCCCTTGAAGTAGGCGAAGGGCTGGGCATAATAGGGTTCGTCCCGGCCCTGCTCCGGCTGAATTTCACAGAACAGCTCTGTGTACTTGCCGTATTTCAGTTCTTCTGCCATGTTGCGCTCCTTTCGTTTCTTATCTCTTCCTACAATATAGCATAAGTATCCGGGGATGGGAAGAAAAAACGGGCGCGCCGCAAAATGAGATTTTTGCAGCGTACCCGCGGGTTGCCCCTGCTTTGCGTTTTTTCTCTTTGCTGTGGTAGAATATAGGAAAGAGGCCGCGCAGGCGGGATCGGACGGCGTTTTTTCCCGCTGCGGCAGCGGAAAATACCCCACTCAACCGCCGGTTCCTGTTCCACGCCGCCGGGAGGATCTATACTGACAGGGAAAGGAGGGACACAGTGGACCAGATCAAAATCGGCAAATTCATTGCCGCATGCAGAAAACAGGAAAAGCTGACGCAAATGCAGCTGGCAGAGAAGCTGGGCATCACTGACCGGGCGGTGTCCAAATGGGAAACGGGAAGAACGTTGCCCGATGCATCTCTGATGCTGGAGCTTTGCGGTATTCTGAACATCACCGTAAATGATTTACTGAGTGGGGAGGTCGTGCAAATGGAAAACTACAACAAAGAGATGGAAAACAGGCTGCTGGAAATGGTAAAAGAAAAGGAACTGGCCGACAAGCGTCTGCTGAAGCTGGAAGTGCTGATCGCTGTCCTCAGCCTGGTCGTGATCTTCGTGCCGGTCATCATCGCTGCGCTGCTGTCCTTTGAAGCGCAGTGGATGAAGGACCTGGTGGCCATGTCCGGCCTGATCCCCGGTGCCGCCGGCCTCCTCCTTGCCGTGAAGCTGGAGCAGGTGGCGGGCTACTATGCCTGTCCCCACTGCGGCTACAAATACGTTCCCAGCTACCGGGCGGTGAATCTTGCGCCGCATCTGGGCAGAACCAGAAAAATGAAGTGCCCCGCCTGCGGGAAAAGAACCTGGCAGAAAAAGGTGCTCACTAAAGAGTAACGCAGCTCCCGAAAGAAAAATCCGACCTGTGAACGCGTTCACAGGTCGGATTTGCTGCGTTGTGAAGATTTGCTGCTCAGCTGCCCAGGTAGGCTTTGCGGACGCTGTCGTCCTCCAGCAGGTCCTTTGCGGGGGCGGTGTGGACCACCTTGCCGGTCTCCAGCACGTAGCCGCGGTGGGCGATGGACAGGGCCATGCGGGCGTTCTGCTCCACCAGCAGGATGGTGGTGCCGGCCTGATTCAGCTCCTGGATGATCTCGAACACCTGCTCCACCAGAATGGGGGCAAGGCCCATGCTGGGTTCGTCCAGCAGGAGCAGATGGGCAGGCAAGTCACCGGAAGGGGCAGAACGTTTCAGGATTGGATGGAAACGATACCCCGGCAGGCAGGGTATTTGGAGCAGCCATAGAAGGCATTTCCGGCATTGCTGCCCTTGGAGGCCACCCGACGGATCATGGGTGCGCCACACTTGGGGCACAGGATCTGTTGCTCGGTGCGCGGGGATTCCTGTGCTGCAACTTCGGGCTGCGGCTTGCGTTCCTTTGTCTTGGCTGCCGCAACAGCTTCCCGGAAGGGGGCTGTGTAATCGGGGCTTTGCTCCTGATGGCAGGACAGGAAAAACTGAGCCGTTGCCTCCATTTCCTTATCGCTGTAGGAGGGGGTGCTGCTGTCGGAACCGACAGTGCGAATGTGTTCGGCCAGTTGGTCGGCGCGGATGACCTGCTGGCGGATTTCCTTCTTCGCATATTTGGCATTCAGTATCGTTTTAGGGTTGGACAATACCACCACAGAGCGGTAATTCTGATAAAATGCCTTTTCAAACAGCAATTTGATCAAAGGATTGTTTTTCTCGGCAGCGCGAATTTGCCGAATGAGCTCCAGATGTCGGCGGTTTTGAGTGATGGGGGAGTAGATGCCCTCCTTTTTGGTACGGGAGCCATAGGTGAAAGTGCGGATAAAGTCACCGGAACTGTTGATTTCGATATTGCCCTGAAGATTTTTGCACTCCAGAACCCAAATACCCTTCCGGGTGACCAGCAGATAGTCGATTTGGGCAGACAGGCCCCCGTGCTCCAAATACAGGTCGTGGAGTACGTACATGGGGATGTGGCTGTTGGCCAGTTCAAAGCGAATGGTATTTTCGCCCCGGATACCGGCTTCTACAAGCCGGATGCGCAGGTCGATCTCTTCGGCTATGTTGCCGACGGCGTCAGACCTTAGTTCCTTGAGCTGGGCCAACTCCTGCTCGGCGTTGCTGTTTTCTTTGAGAAACACGGGTTCTTTGAGTCGGTCGAACAGTCCCATAACACACGCTCCTGATACGATTCTGCGTCTCATTCTATCATATCAGCCTCCAAAAGGGAAGAAGATATGTCATTATCGGATTAGATAATAATTATCGGATTAGATAATAAGAACGATTTGTTTTCAGACACGTACTTTCTGCAGAATGAAGTCCCAATACGAAGGCGAGCCTTCTCACGGAGCGGTTCGTTATGCAAAAAT
>JAZSQG010000102.1:0-3509 GCA_045537855.1 Oscillospiraceae bacterium | reverse complement strand
CTTTTTGCATTTTGGCACAGCTTATTTTGGGCGTCACATCAGGCTCTGCGCCACTTGACGCCTTCCTTGCTGTCCTCCAGAACGATGCAAGTCGGAGGCCAAGCGGTCTTAGGGAAGACAAATCCCCACTACAACTCCTTGGCTCACAGAACGACATGGCTACGATCCGACTTCTTTTTGCATTTTGGCACAGCTTATTTTGGGCGTCACATCAGGCTCTGCGCCACTTGACGCCTTCCTTGCTGTCCTCCAGAACGATGCCCATGTCCTTGAGCAAATCGCGGATGCGGTCCGCCTCCGCCCAGTTCTTGGCGGCGCGGGCAGCGGTACGGGCGGCAACCAGGGCGTCGATCTCCGCGACTTCTTCACTTCCGGCGGCTTCCGGGGCCTTGCGGGCTTCCTCGGCCTTCTGCAGGAGGTTCAGGGAAAGGACCTGGTCAAACTTTTCCACCAGCGCCAGTTTGGTGGCGCCGCTGGTTTCCGCCTTCAGCACATCGTACAGGGCGGTGATGGCCAGAGAAGTGTTCAGGTCATTGGCGAGGGCTTCGTCGAAGGCGGCGTAGAGCTTGTCGTAGGCTTCCTGCTCCACTTCGCCGCTGCCGTCCACCGCAGCCAGCCGGGCGATGAGCTTTTCGAAGGCCACGGCGGCATTGTCCAGACCCTCCCAGGAGAAGACCAGAGACTTGCGGTAGTGGGACTGCAGGCAGAAGAAACGGTAGTCCAGGGGGACATAGCCCTTCTCCTCCAGCAGGGAGACGGTAAGGAACTCACCTTTGGACTTGCTCATCTTGCCGCTGTTGGTATTCAGATGCAGCACATGGAACCAGAAATTGCACCACTTGTGGCCGCAGTAGGCTTCCGACTGGGCGATCTCGTTGGTGTGGTGGGGGAAAGCGTTGTCGATGCCGCCGCAGTGAATGTCCAGCCGGTCGCCCAGCTCCCGCATGGAGATGGCGCTGCATTCGATGTGCCAGCCGGGATAGCCCACGCCCCAGGGAGAATCCCACTTCAGCTCCTGATCTTCAAACTTGGACTTGGTGAACCAGAGGACGAAGTCGGTCTTGTTGCGCTTGCTCTCGTCTTCCTCCACGCCCTCCCGGGCGCCCACCAGCAGCTCTTCCTCGTTGTGCTTGTTGAAGATGTAGTACTCTTCCAGTTTGGAGGTGTCGAAGTAGACATTGCCGCCGGCCACATAGGCATAGCCCTTATCCAGCAGCACAGTGATCATTTCGATGAAATCGTCGATGCGCTGGGTGGCGGGCACCACCTTGTCCGGCTTGCGGATGTTCAGCTTCTGGCAGTCGGCAAAAAAGGCGTCGGTATAAAACTGGGCGATCTCCATGACGGTCTTCTTTTCCCGCTTGGCGCCCTTGAGCATCTTGTCTTCGCCGGTGTCGGCATCGCTGGTGAGGTGGCCCACATCGGTGATATTCATGACCCGGTCCACTTCCAGGCCGGTGAAACGCAGATATTTTTCCAGCACGTCCTCCATGATGTAGCTGCGCAGATTGCCGATATGGGCAAAGTGGTACACCGTGGGGCCGCAGGTATACATTTTGACCTTTCCGGGCTCGTTGGGAATGAATTCATCCCGACTGTGGGTGGCGCTGTTGTAAAGCTTCATGTCTGTACTCCAATACCTTTTATAGATACTTCATAGATATTTCCGGATGACGGCGGTGACCTTGCCCAGGATCCGGGCGTCATTTCCGGGGATGGGCTCGTAATCGGGATTCTCCGGCAGAAGCCAGACCCGCCCGTGCTCCCGGTGGAGGCGCTTGCAGGTGGCCTCGTCCTCCAGAAGAGCAATGACGATCTCGCCCTGGGAGGCTGTGTTCTGCCGCCGGACCACCACCATATCCCCGTCCAGAATGCCGGCGTTCACCATCGAATCCCCCTTGATGCGCAGAGCAAAATACTCCCCGTCCTCCTCCGTCTGCCAGCCCAGATAGCCGATGGCGTCTTCCACGGCAAGGATGGGCTGCCCGGCGGCAACGGTACCCAGAATGGGCACGCCTTCGGGGGCGCTGCGCTCTGTCAGGATGATGGAGCGGGTCTTGCCCGCGCTGCGGCGGATGTAACCCCGCTCTTCCAGCTGGTTCAGGTGGCTGTGCACGGTGGAGGGGGACTTGAGCCCGGCTGCCAGCCCGATCTCCCGGACGGAGGGGGCGAAGCCGTTGCGCTCGATGCTGGAAACGATGCAGTCCAGCACCTGCTGCTGCTTTTTGGTGAGTGGTTTCATGGCAGGCCTCCTATAAGTACACATTATATACAAGCGGCCACTTCTTTGCAATTCAAAATTTCCTCATTCCGCCCCGCGTTCCAGCTTTTCTCAGTTTTTTGGCGCTTTGGGCAGCAATACTATAGGATATGATGAAATTCTGGAAACGTAAAAAGAAAAAGCGGGAACTTCCCTTTCATCCCCTTCCGAAGCCCCGCTACCGCATGCCCCTGAATCCGGAGCAGCTGGGGCAGATCTTTCGGGACTGCGGGGATTTCTGCGCCGTGCCTGTACGTCTGGGCGGCGCCGAAGGGGAAGTGCAGGCCAGCCTCTGCTACATGGACGGTCTGGTGGACGGAGAAATGGTGAGCCGGGAGGTGCTTCGGACCCTGACGGACGCTGCGCGCTTCGGCGGCGTGAAAACAGGCGAACAGGCGGCACGGCTGCTGGGGGAAGGGCTGGGCGGCTGCTATGCCTTCCGCCTGCGCAGCACGGCGGATGAAGTGGTGCAGGACCTGCTTTCCGGCTGGAGCGCCCTGGTGTTTGACGGCTTCGCGGCAGTCTTTGAGACCCGGACAAGCAATGTCCGCTCCATTGACAGGCCCGAGTCGGAGAAAGCGGTCAAGGGCTCCAAGGATGCCTTTGTGGAGACCTTTCGTATCAATACCTCTCTTCTGCGGCGGAAGATCCGCAGCGCGGATCTGAAACTGAAGGAGTCGGAGGTGGGGCGGCTGAGCAAGACCCGTGTGGCCCTGGTGTATCTGGAGGGGCTCACAAACCCGGACATGGTGGAGCGGGTGGAGCGCCGCCTGAAGGACATTGACATTGACGGACTGCTTACCACCGGGGATCTGGAAGAGTATCTGCTGGACAAGCCTTCCCCTTTTCCCCAGATCACCGTTACCGAGCGGCCCGACCGTTTTGCCATGGAGCTGCTGGACGGGCGGGTGGGCCTGCTGGCGGATGGCATCCCTCTGGCTTTTCTGCTGCCCTCCACCTTTGCCGAACAGCTGCGGGTGCCGGAGGATCATGCCGGGCACTTTGTGATTGCGTCCATCCTGACCCTGCTGCGCTACGGCGCGCTGCTCATTTCGGTGCTGCTGCCGGCGGTGTATGTGGCCATCACCATGTACCATCATGAGATGATCCCCACAAAGCTCATGCTCTCCATCATCCATTCCAAACAAAATGTGCCCTTTTCCACGGCGGCGGAAGCTCTGGGGATGCTGATTGCCTTTGAACTGCTGCAGGAGGCGGGGCTTCGTCTGCCGGAATCCATCGGGCAGAC
>JAZSQG010000103.1:0-5379 GCA_045537855.1 Oscillospiraceae bacterium | reverse complement strand
GTGAGGAGATAGCTCAGGGGGATGCGCAGGTTGATGACCCGGCGCACCAGCAGGTAGATGCCGCCCAGCAGCAGGGCAAAGCTGCTCACTTCACCCATGGAGCCGCCCACCTGCCCCACAAAGGCCTGCAGCAGGCTGACGCCCTGGGGAAGGCTCCCCTCGGCCAGGCTGGCCAGGGGGGTGGCGGCGGTGACCGCGTCCACCGCAGAAAGGCGGAAGAAGCCCTCATAGCGCAGGGGCGCGGGCCAGGTGGTCATGGCTACGGGCCAGGAGAAGAGGAAGGCCCGGGCCGCCAGAGCAGGATTCATGAAGTTTTTGCCGATGCCGCCGAAGAGCTGCTTGACCAGCACGATGGCGAAGAAATCGCCCACGATGAGCATCCACACCGGCAAAGAGACCGGCACGCAGAAGGCCAGCAGCACGCCGGTGACGGCGGCGGAGAGGTCTCCCACGGTATTTTCCTTTTTCAGGAGCTTCCGATAGCCCCACTCGAAGAAGATGCAGGCCGCCACGCTGACCAGCGTCAGCACAATGGCCCGGAAGCCGAACATGTAGGCCGCCACCGCCAGGGCGGGGGCCAGGGCAATGAGCACGTCCAGCATGATGGAACGGGTATCCTCATCCGTCCGGATATGGGGAGATACGGATACATGCAGCAGATCCTTATCCAACCGTAACGCCTCCCTTTCTTTATTTCTGATTTTTGGCCAGTGCCTTGGCCTGCTTCAGGGCCTGCACCAGATGGTCCCGGCCGGGGCAGATGTAGGCACAGCTGCCGCATTCGATGCAGTCGGAGACCCGCAGCCGGTTCAGGGCCTGTACATCCCCCTTCCGGGCGTACATGGCCAGGTAGATGGGCTGCAGGTGCATGGGGCAGACGCTGACGCAGCGGCCGCAGCGGATGCAGGCGGAAGCACTGCCGCTGGCCCGGTTCTGCTCCGGCAGCAGGGCCAGCACCGCGTTGGTGCCCTTGATGACGGGGACGGAGGTATCGAAGATGGCATTGCCCATCATGGGGCCGCCCATGAGGATCTTGTCCACATCCCCCTTCAGGCCCCCCGCCGCCTCGATGAGCTTCGATACCGGGGTGCCCACCCGGCAGAAGAAGTTGGAGGGGGCGGCGATGCCCGGGCCGGAAACCGTCACCACCCGCTCCACGGCGGGCAGACCGATCTTCACGGCGCGGTTGACGCTCCAGCAGGTGAAATCGTTGAACACGATGCACTTCACATCCGCAGGCAGACCGCCGGGAGGCACCTGCCGGCCGGTGATGGTCTGGATGAGCTGCTTTTCCGCACCCTGAGGGTAGCGGGTCTTCAGCACCCGGATCTCAATGTCGCTGCCGGCAGGCAGCAGCGTTCTCAGCTGCCTGATGGCATCCGCCTTGTTGGCTTCGATGCCGATATAGGCCTTGTCCAGCTCCAGCAGCCGCATGAGATAGCGGATGCCGCCGATCACCTCTTCCGGATACTCCAGCAGGGTCCGGTGGTCGGAGGTGATGTAGGGCTCACATTCCGCGGCATTGACGATCATGGTGTCCACCTTGCCCATGCCGCTGGCAATTTTCACATAGGTGGGGAAGGCTGCGCCGCCCATGCCCACGATGCCCGCATTCCGCACCAGGGGAAGCAGCGCCTGGGGGTCCGCCTCGATCTCCTTAGAGTGGGAATGGACGCTTTCATGGAAGGTATCCTGCCCATCGTTTTCAATGACCACGGAGAGGACGCTCCGCCCGTTGGGATGCAATCTGGGTTCCACTGCCAGCACCGTACCGGACACACTGGAATGGACCGGGGCGCAGACATAAGATGTGGTCTGCCCGATCTCCTGCCCCAGCAGCACCCGGTCGCCCTTCTGCACGATGGGGGTGCAGGGCGCGCCGATGTGCATGGCCATGGGGATCACCACCTGCTCCGGCGCCGCCAGAGGGGCAATGGGGCTGGCGGAAGACAGCCGCTTGCCGTCATCCGGGTGGATCCCTCCGAAAAATCTGCCTGCCAATTCAAAACACCTCGCTGTAAGGTAGTAATATTCAGTATAACATGTTTATTCCTGCCTTGTCCACGAAAAAGCCTCCGCTCCGGCGGCAGGACCGGGCGGGAACTGCAGCAGCCGCGTCAGCTGCGCTTGAAATTCCGGTCGATCTGGCTTTTGGTGAGACGCATGGTGACGGGTCTGCCATGGGGGCAGTACTTCACCTGCCCGCTGATGACCGCCTGCACCAGCGGCTCCCACTCCGCCTTCCCGGAGGCGCGGCCCGCCTTGATGGCGGCCTTGCAGGCCATGGCGGCAAAGGCTTCGTCCCGGGGGCCGAGGCTTCCGGGCTTCCGGCCCAGACGCAGGCCTTCGGCCACCTCGTCCAGCAGGGCGGCAGCCTCGCCGGGGTCAAAGCCCTCCGGCAGACAGCGCAGCAGCAGGGCTCCGGGCCCGAAGCGCTCCGCCTCCAGCCCCAGCTCCGCCAGCACTTCTTCATGCTCCAGCAGCAGCTCCGCCTCTTCCGCGCCGGTCTCCACCACCTGGGGGCTCAGGAGCTGCTGGCTCATCCGGGGCCCCTGAGAAGCCTTCAGCCGGACAAAGAGGATGCGCTCGTGGGCGGCGTGCTTGTCGATGAGGAGCAGTTCGCTCCCCTGCTCCACCACTATGTAGGCATCAAAGGCTTCTCCCAGGATCTTCCGGGGAAGCTCCGCCTCCGCCCCCGGCAGGGTCTCATGCACCGTGCCTTCTTCCGGGATGGCTGCTTTCGGCGCAGTTGCTGCGGGAATTGCTGCTTCCTGCGGCGCGGGGTCTGCTTTCTGCGGCAGTTCCTGCTTCCCTTCTTCCCGCTTCACTTCCTCCGCCCCGGAATGGCGGTAGGCGGCGGCAGGGTGGCGCAGCACCAGCTGCTCCACGATTTCCGGCATGGGTGCCCGGGGTGTATCATTCCGGGCATAGACCACGGAGCGGTGCTCGCCGCCCATGGGGGCAGCGCTCCGCCCGGGGGCGGGCTTTGCGGCCGTGGTGCTCACCGCCGGAGCCGCTTTGGGGGGCGCTGCGGGAAGCGGCGCTTCCTCCGCCGGGACAGCCGCCACGGGGGCTGCGGCCTCAGGTGCTGCGTTTTTCTTCTCCCCGGCTTCACCGGGCAGGGTGATGGCGGGAGCTTCCCGCTCCCCGTCCAGGGCGGCCAGCACCGTGCGGTACACGGCGTCAAACACCGCCTTTTCCTGCAAAAAGCGCACCTCGGTCTTGGCGGGGTGGACATTCACATCCACGGCGCTGTGCCGCAGGCTCACAAAAAGAACGCAGGAGGGAAAGCGCCCGGTGAACAGGCGGTTGCGGTAGGCCTGCTCCAGCGCCGCCTGCAGCAGGGCCGAGCGGACATAGCGGCCGTTGACGAAGAAGAACTGGGCGCGGCGGTTGCCCCGGGCGTTGGCGGGCGGGCAGACAAAGCCCTCCACCTGCACCTCCGGGCCGCTGCCCCGGGCGGGCAGCATGGACATGGCAAAGTCCCGGCCCAGCAGGGCATAAATGCAGCCGTCCAGCTTCCCGTTTCCGGGGGTCTGGAATTCTTCCTTCCCTTCCCGCAGATAGCGGAAGGATATTTCCGGATGGCTCAGGGCCTGCCGGATGACCACGTCGGTGACGCTGCTGCCCTCCGCCGAATCTTTTTTCATGAATTTCAGCCGGGCAGGGGTGTTGAAAAAGAGATCGCGCACCAGCATGGTGCTGCCCTCGGGACAGCCCACCGCTTCCCTGCTGCGCTCCTCGCCCCCCTCCAGACAGAGGGAGATGCCCTCATCGCTGCCCCGGAGGCGGGTCATCAGCTGCACCCGGCTCACGGATGCAATGGCGGCCAGTGCTTCACCCCGGAAGCCCAGGGTGCGGATGGCTTCCAGCCCGTAGGCGTCCCGGAGTTTGCTGGTGGCATGGCGCTGAAAGGCCATGGCCGCATCCTCGGGGCTCATGCCGCAGCCGTCATCCGTCACCCGGATAAGGCTCATGCCGCCCCGCTGTATTTCCACGGTGATGTGCTTTGCTCCGGCGTCAATGCTGTTTTCCAGCAGTTCCTTTACCACGGAGGCAGGCCGCTCCACCACTTCCCCGGCGGCAATGAGGTCCGCCACATGGGGGTCCAGTTTTCTGATCACATTCATTCCCGCAGCTCCACAGGCAGCCCCCGGAGCATCCGGGGGTCCGCATCCAGCAGCGCCGTATCACCGGGGCTGCAGTCGCATTTCGTCACATCCAGGACCGTAGCGGTCATGCCCACCTGGCCCAGGACCCGCACCCGCTTGCTGCCCACCCGGAACAGGGGGGCAAACTCCCCGGCTGCGGGGGTAAACAGGCGCTTGAGCCAGCTGAAAAAGGCCCGCTCCACCCGCTCGTTCTGCCTTCTGAGGCCCAGGCCGTGATACCAGCCCAGATCCACCACGGCCACACGGGTGGGCTTTTTCAGTTCCACGCCCTTGCCGATGCCCACGCGCACGCCCTTGTCCAGCCAGTTCAGTTCTTCCAGAGGGGCCTGCACCCAGCCCACCTTCCGCAGGCAGGAGGCAGCCCGGAGGGGGACCCGGCCGATGAGGGCGGAGCCGATGCAGACAGCCGCCTGCTCGCCGAAATCACAGCGGAACAGGGCCCAGGAATCCACGGCGTGCACCGTGCCCACATCTGCGCCCCGCTGCTGCAGCAGAGCCACCGCCTCGCGGAACTCCTGATACTGCTTCTCGGCGGCGCTGCGCACATTGGAGGCGGAAAGGCGGGTATAGATCCCCGTTACGACGATGCCGGGCATGTGCCGGAAGATGCTGAGCATCTTATCCGTCTCCCCGGGAAGGAAGCCGTACTGCCCCAGCCCGGAGTCGATGCGCACCCGGGCTTCCGCCACAGTCTTCAGCTCCGTGGCAAGCCCGTTGAGGGCGATGCCCGCTTCGGAGGAACCCACGGTGAAGATGACGCCCAGGTCCAGCAGATCCCGGAGCTGGCGCACATCGGTGATGCTCCGGAGCATGAGGATGCGCTCCTCGGTAAAGCCGTTTTTCCGCAGGAGAGATACATCCCGGGTCTCGGTGACGGCGAAGCTGTCCACCCCTTCCTCCCGGAGGAGCTTTGCCATGCGCAGCAGCCCGATGCCCTGCCCGTCACCGCTGAGATTGGCGATGAGCTCCGCAGAGCCTGCCCGGGCCCGCACTTCGGCCAGATTCGCCCGCAGGGCGCTTTTTTCCACGATCAAAGCCTTCAATGGGTCCATCCTTTCTCCGATTGGCAAAACCTTCCCATTATGAATACTTTAGTATACCCCGTTTTCCCTGTCACGTCAATGCGGCAGGGCCCTCCGCCGGAGAAAGGCAAAAGAAAAAGCGGCCTTTTTTTCCGCAAAAACGCAGTGTCGGCGGACTTCCTCGG
>JAZSQG010000248.1:0-2587 GCA_045537855.1 Oscillospiraceae bacterium | reverse complement strand
AAGCGTACCGCAGCCGCAGCGGGGATGAGACCCCCTGCGTGGTGGTGTCTACCGCGAGCCCCTACAAGTTCTGCGACAATGTGCTGAAGTCCATCGGAAATGACTGCAGCGGCAGCGGCACCCGGCTCATTCAGACCCTGTCCGACGTGACCGGGACGGCGATTCCTGCGCCCCTGGAAGGGCTGGACAAGCGGGAAGTGCGCTTTGACCGCGTCGTGGAGAAGACGGAGATGGTCGCTGCGGTGCTGGACATGCTGAACATCGGCGGCTGACGGAAATTTGGGAGGGAAGATATGGCTCTGTATGCCATCGGCGATCTGCACCTTTCCTTCGGTACCGATAAGCCCATGGATGTCTTCGGCAGCCGCTGGGACAGACATGCGGAAAAGCTGCAGGAAAGTTTCCTTTCCCTGGGGGAGGAGGATGTCTGCGTCATCTGCGGGGACCTTTCCTGGAGCATGAGCCTTGCCGATGCGGCGGAAGACTTTCGTTTTATCCACCGTCTGGGCGGGCAGAAGATTATCCTGAAGGGGAATCACGACTACTGGTGGAGCACCGCCAGCAAGCTGAACACCTTCTTTCGGGAGCAGGAGATCGACAGCATCCGGGTGCTTCACAACAACTGCTTTTTCTACGGAGATATCGCCATCTGCGGGACCCGCGGCTGGTTCTATGAGGAAGAGAAGGGTGGAGCGCATGATAAAAAAATCATGGCCCGGGAGATCGGACGCCTGGAAGCATCGCTGAAGGCGGCGGGGGACAGGGAGAAGATCTGTTTCCTCCACTACCCACCGGTGTACAGCGGCTACGAGTGCCGGGAAATCCTGGAACTCCTGCGTTTTTACGGCGTGTGTGAATGCTGCTACGGGCATCTTCACGGCTACAGCCACAAAAAAGCCGTGCAGGGTCCCTACGGGGGCGTGCATTACCACATGGTAAGCGGCGATTATCTGAACTTTTTGCCGCTGAAGCTCCGGAATTGACACAAGTTTCGGAAAAAAAGTGTAGCAAAAACACAGTATCTGTGTTATAGTAAATTGGCATTTATCTGCAAAGCGCTTTCAAGCGCCAAAGAGACTGGGAGGACAAGCCGTAATGGAAGTCAAGAGCATTGAAAAGAAAGAGAAAAATTCCGCACTGATCACCGTATCCGTCACTGCGGCGGAACTGGAAGCCGCCGTTAACAAAGTCTATATCAAGGAAAAGAAGAACATTCAGATCCCCGGCTTCCGCAAGGGTAAGGCACCCCGGAAGATCATTGAGGCTATGTACGGTGAGACCGTGTTCCACGAAGAAGCCATCAACGATCTGGCTCCCGAAGCGTATTATTTTGCCGTCAGCGATAAGGAACTGAAGGTCGTCGCCACCCCCTCCATCTCCGATGCGAAGGTGGAAGAAGACAAGTCCCTGACTCTGGTCTTCGAAGCTGTGCTGTATCCCGAAGTGACCATGGGCCAGTACAAGGGCCTGTCCGCTGTCCGCAAGGAAGTCAAGGTCGACCCCGCCGAAGTGGACATGGAGATCGACCAGCTGCGCAGCCGCAATGCGACCATCCAGACCGCCGAGCGTCCCGCCAAGTTCGGTGACACCGTTGTCATCGACTACGAAGGCTTCATCGACGAAGTCGCTTTCGAGGGCGGCAAGGGCGAGAACTACAGCCTGGAAATCGGCTCCAACACCTTTATCCCCGGCTTCGAGATCCAGCTCATCGGCACCAGCGCCGGCGAGGACGCGGAAGTCAACGTGACCTTCCCCGAGGACTACAACGCCGAGGAGCTCAAGGGCAAGCCCGCCGTGTTCAAGTGCCATGTGCATGAAGTCAAGGAAAAGATCATGCCCGAGGCCGATGACGAATTCGCCAAGGACGTCAGCGAGTTTGATACCATCGAGGAATATCGCAAGAGCATCTTCGATAAGCTCTACAGCAAGAAGGAAGACAAGACCCGTGACGATTTCCTGGATCTGCTGCTTGAGCAGGTCGTCGCCAACATGGAAGTTGATATGAACGAAGCCATGATCGACGAGCGCGCCAATCAGATGGTGCAGGATATGGCCCAGCGCATCCAGAACCAGGGCATCCCCTTCGAGACCTACCTGGGCTGGATGGGAACCAATGTGGAAGAATTCGTGAAGAGCCAGCGCAGCGGCGCCGAGAAGACCATCTATCAGGAGCTGGCCCTTGCGAAGATCGCCGAACTGGAAGGCATAACGGTCGAGGAGGAAGACCGCGAGAAGGAACTCAAGAAGGTTGCCGAACAGTACGGTGTCGACGTGGAATCCGTCAAGAGTTTCCTGGATACCTCTATGATGGATGATAGCATCCTTTACAAGAAGGCTGCTGACCTGATCATTGCCAACGCCGAGGCTCTGCCCGAGCCCGAACCCGCCCCCGAAACCGTCAGCGAAGCCGAGGGCGAGGCTGCGGCTGAAGCCGAAGCGAAGGAAGCTGAGTAAGGAAAGGTATACTTTCTTCTCAGGCGGGTTATCATCCACAAACGTGAAGAAGGCGCAAGCCGGCGCTTATAACAGTGCAGGACGGCGCATTGTGCATTTACAGTCGGTCTCCGATACCGACGGAAAGGAAGTA
>JAZSQG010000144.1:0-4592 GCA_045537855.1 Oscillospiraceae bacterium | reverse complement strand
GTGGTCTACATCGGCTGCGGCGAGCGCGGCAACGAGATGACCGACGTACTGCGGGAATTCCCCGAACTGACCGACCCCCGCACCGGTGAGACGCTGATGAAGCGCACGGTGCTGATCGCCAACACCTCCGACATGCCGGTGGCAGCCCGCGAGGCCTCCGTCTATACCGGTATCACCATCGCCGAGTATTTCAGAGACATGGGATATGATGTGGCGGTTCTGGCAGACTCCACCTCCCGCTGGGCCGAGGCGCTCAGAGAGATGTCCGGCCGTCTGGAAGAAATGCCCGGTGAAGAGGGCTACCCCGCCTATCTCGCCTCCCGGCTTGCTCAGTTTTATGAACGGGCCGGCTGCGTGGAGTGCCTGAGCAGCAGCCCCAGAAGAGGCAGTCTGACCGCCATCGGCGCGGTCTCGCCTCCCGGCGGGGATACCTCCGAGCCGGTGAGTCAGGCCACCCTGCGCATCGTCAAGGTGTTCTGGGGTCTGGACTCCTCTCTGGCCCACGCCCGGCACTTCCCCGCCATCAACTGGCTCAACAGCTACTCCCTGTATATGGACAATCTGGCGCCCTGGTATGATGAGCATCTGGGCAGCGCATTTCTGGAAAACCGGGCCCGGGCGGTGGAGCTCCTCCAGCAGGAGAGCGAACTGCAGGAGATCGTGAAGCTGGTGGGTCAGGATTCCCTTTCCGATGCCGACCGCCTGACCCTGGAAATCGCAAAGATGATCCGGGAGGACTTCCTGCAGCAGAACGCCTTCGTGGACGTGGATAACTTCTCCTCTTATGACAGGCAGGCCAGGCTTCTGGAGATCATCCTCAGCTATGACAGACTGTGCCGCCGGGCGCTGGACGCCGGAGCGGAGCTGAAAAAGCTTCTGGGCATCGAAGCCCGGGACCGCATCGGCCGCGCCAAGTCCGTCCCCGCAGACCGCTACGCCGACGAGTATGCAGCCATTTCTCAGGATATGGCCCGTCAGATTAAGGAGGCCTCCGTCCATGATTAAAGAGTATAAAACCATACAGGAGATCTCCGGCCCTCTGATGGTCATCCGGGGCGTGAGCGGCGTAACCTATGACGAACTGGCGGAGATCGAGCTGCCCAGCGGAGAGGTACGCCGCTGCAAGGTGCTGGAAGTCAACGGCGACAAGGCCGTGGTGCAGCTTTTTGAAAGCTCCAGCGGCATCAATCTGGCGGAAAGCAAGGTGCGCTTTCTGGGTCACGGCATGCAGCTGGGCGTCAGCCCGGACATGCTGGGCCGCGTGTTTGACGGCATGGGCCGCCCCATCGACGACGGCCCGGAAATTCTGGCGGAGCGCTACGAAGACATCAACGGGCTTCCCATGAACCCCGCCGCCCGGGACTATCCCAACGAATTCATCCAGACCGGCATTTCCGCCATCGACGGACTGAACACCCTGGTCCGTGGGCAGAAGCTCCCCATTTTCTCCGGCTCGGGTCTGCCCCACGCCAATCTGGCGGCGCAGACCGCCCGCCAGGCCAAGGTCCTGGGGGCCGACGAGCAGTTCGCCGTGGTCTTCGCCGCCATCGGCATCACCTTCGAAGAGTCGGAATACTTCGTCAATGAATTCCGGCGCACCGGCGCCCTGGAGCGCACGGTCATGTTCTCAAACCTTGCCAACGACCCGGCGGTGGAGCGCATCTCCACCCCCCGCATGGCCCTCACCGCTGCGGAATATCTCGCGTTCCAGAAGAACATGCACGTGCTGGTCATCATGACGGATATCACCAATTACGCCGAAGCCCTCCGGGAAATTTCCGCAGCCCGGAAGGAAGTGCCCGGCCGCCGGGGCTATCCCGGCTATCTGTACACGGACTTCGCCTCCATGTACGAGCGGGCGGGCCGCCGCCAGGGCAAGACCGGCTCCATTACCATGATCCCCATCCTCACCATGCCGGAAGATGACATCACCCACCCCATTCCCGACCTGACCGGCTACATCACCGAGGGGCAGATCATCCTCTCCCGGGAGCTTTACCTGAAGAACATCCTGCCCCCCATTGATGTGCTTCCCTCCCTCAGCCGACTGAAGGACAAGGGCATCGGCGAAGGCAAGACCCGGGCGGACCACTCCGGCACCATGAACCAGCTCTTTGCCGCCTACAGCGCCGGCAAGGACGCTGCGGAGCTGATGACCATTCTGGGTGAAGCGGCCCTCAGCGACACGGATAAGCTCTACGCCCAGTTTGCTTCGGAGTTTGAAAAGCGTTATATCGGGCAGGGGCAGACCACGGACCGCAGCATCGAGGAGACCCTCACGGTGGGCTGGGAGCTGCTGCGTATCCTCCCCATCAGCGAGCTGAAGCGCATCAAGCTGGAGTACATCCAGCAGTATCTCCCCAGGCAGGAGGAATAAGGCATGGCCATTTCTAGCAGCGTCAAGCCCACGCGCATGGAACTGAAAAAAACCAAGGCGCGTCTGAAAACCGCCCGCCGGGGTCATAAGCTGCTGAAAGACAAGCGGGATGAGCTGATGCGTCAGTTTCTGCTGGTGGTACGGGAAAACCGGGAGCTCCGCCTGAAGGTGGAGCAGGGGCTGGAAAAAGCCATGGGCTCCATGGCCCGGGCATCCCGGCTCATGGGCCCGGAAATTCTGGAGCAGAGCCTGCTCTACCCCAAGCAGGGGGTAGAGGTGGAGGTCAGCACCCGGAACGTGATGAGCGTTACCATCCCGGAATACAGCTTCCGCACCCGCACCGCCGCCGCAGAGGATGTGTACCCCTACGGCTACGCCATGACCTCCGGCGAACTGGACGAGAGCATCGACCGGCTTTCCGAGGTCTTCCGGGACATGCTGGAGCTGGCAAGAGCGGAAAAAAGCATGCAGCTCATGGCGGCGGAGATCGAGCGTACCCGCCGCAGAGTCAATGCGCTGGAATACGTGATGATCCCGGAAATGGAAGAGATCATCCGCTATATCACCATGAAGCTGGAAGAGAATGAACGCAGCAACACCACCCGCCTCCTGAAAGTAAAGGATCAGATCCTGCAGGAAAGCCACGGCTACGAAACATGAAGCCATACAGCGGACCGCGCCATCCCGGCACGGTCCGCTGTTTCTTCTCATGCGCATCTCTTTGTCAGGTAAATCGCGGTAATCGTTGCAGTCACAGCATTTATCTGCTATAATATGCTCGTGTCTGTGCGCAGACAGCGCACCGATACGAAAGGAGACTGTTCATGGCATACGCATTTGTGATCGATGTGGCAAAGTGCAGCGGCTGCTACAACTGCCAGCTGGCCTGCAAGGATGAGCACGCGGGTAACGACTGGACACCCTACGCCAAGGCCCAGCCGGAGATCGGCCAGTTCTGGCTGAAGGTGGACGAACACGTGCAGGGCACCATCCCCAAGGTGAAGATCCACTATATCCCCCGGCTGTGCAACCACTGCCGGAAGGCCGCCTGCATCGATGCCTGCCCCGAAAAGGCCATTCAGCGCCGGGAAGACGGGCTGGTGCTCATCGACCCCGCCCTTTGCAGCGGCTGCGGAAAATGCCGGGATGCCTGCCCCTACGGCGTCATATATATGAATGCCCAGCTGAACATCGCCCAGAAATGCACCGGCTGCGCCCATCTGCTGGACCACGGTGCCAGTCAGCCCCGCTGCGTGGAAGCCTGCCCCACGGAAGCCATCCGCTTCGGTCCGGAAGAAGAACTCCGGGACTATGTCGAGGGCGCGCAGGTCCTGCAGGCGGAAGAAGGGCTTAAGCCCCGGGTGTATTACCGGAGCATTCCCGGGAAATTCATCGGCGGCACGGTCTATGACCCCGCAGAAAAAGAGGTCATCATCGGTGCCCGCTGCCTCCTTTCCAGCGGCGGAAAAAACTGGGAGACCTTCACCGACAGCTACGGCGATTTCTGGTTCCGGGACCTCCCTGTGGGCCTTTATGACCTGGTCATCCATGCCGATGGCTACGAATACCGGACATTTGCGGACATCCGCACCGCCGAAGCCGTAAATTTGGGGGATATTCCTCTGAAAAGAGTCTGATAACTCTTGTGCTTTTCCGGAAAATCCGTTACAATGAAGTATCAAAATTCAATAAAAATATACGACTGAAAGGAAGTTACAAACATGGGCTCCAAGTACAAGCATGTATTCCAACCCATTCGCATCCGCGGTATCGACTTCAAGAACCGCATCACCCTGGCGCCTCCCTCCCCCAACCTGGCCAGCACCGACGGTCTGGTCACCCACGATTTCGTGGACTGGTTCCGTATGTTCGCCCGTGGCGGCGCCTGCACCCTGTACGTGGGCAACTGCTCCATCGACATCACCGAGTGCAAGGACGAAGCCTATCAGTTGGACCTGTCCAACCCCGACGGCGTCCTCCCCATGACCTGGTACGCCGACATGTGCAAGCAGTACGCCTGCCATGCCTCCTTCGAGATCAACCACAACGGCGAAAACACCGCTTTTGAGACCGTGGGTCATGCGCCCTTCAGCGCTTCCTCCCGCATCTCCGACAACGAGCGCCTCCGCGCCAAGCAGAACAACCGCGAGCCCATCCCCTGCATCGAGATGACCACGGAGAAGATCCATGAGACCATCGAGAAGTACGGCAAGGC
>JAZSQG010000184.1:0-3989 GCA_045537855.1 Oscillospiraceae bacterium | reverse complement strand
CAGGTCGGTCTGGGCGTCCACCGCGGAGAGGGAGTCGTCAAAGACCATGATGGGGGTCTTCTGGGTGAGCATACGGGCAATGGCGGTACGCTGTTTCTGGCCGCCGGAGAGGGTAACGCCCCGCTCGCCCACCACGGTCTCATAGCCTTCCTCGAATTCCATGATATCCTCGTGGATGCAGGCGTCCCGGGCCGCAGCCATGACCTTTTCCCGGTCGGGGCTGCCGGTCTTGATGCCGATGTTCTGCAGAATGCTCCGGGAATAGAGGAAGGGCTCCTGCAGCACGATGCCGATGCGGCTGCGCAGCCAGGTCTTGCGCATATCGGCGATGTCCACGCCGCCGATGCTGATGCTGCCGCTCTTGGGGTCATAGAGGCGCTGGAGCAGCAGGGTCAGGGTGCTCTTGCCGCTGCCGGTGCCGCCCAGAATGGCCACGGTCTTTCCCCCGGGGATGGTCATATTCAGCCCGTCCAGCACGGGAGCGGAATCGTAGGCAAAATGAACGTCCCGGAAGACGATGTCCCCCTTGAGCTCCGGCGCGGAGCCCTCGTCCAGTCCATCTTCCTCCGCAGCCCGGAAGACTTCCTCCAGTCTTCCCACGGCCACCATGGTGCGGCTGAACTGGGTCAGCACCCGGCCAAAGCCGCGGATGGGCCAGAAAAAAGTAAATACATAGCTGACAAACACCGTGAACTGGCCCACGGTGAGACTGCCCCGCACCACCAGAATGATGCCCAGCACCAGCACGGCGGCATACTCCATGCCGCAGAGCAGGTCCAGCACCGCCCAGAGGGAAGCAAAGCTGTGGTTTGCGGTGATGAGCTTCCGGCGGTTTTCTTCGTTGGCTTCGTCAAAGCGGTCCATCTCAAAGGCGGAGCGGCCGAAGGCCCGCACCACCCGGATGCCCGTGAGGTTTTCCTGCATGACGGTGAAAAGCCGGCCCTCCGCATCCTCCTGGGCTTCCAGAAGCTTGTTGATATGCAGATGGAAAAAAATCGAAATCAAGGCCACCGGCAGCACCATGCCCAGGGTCACAAAGGCCAGGGTGCGGTTGATGGTGAACATCACCACCGCGCCCACCAGCACCATGAGAACGGTGCGCACAAATTCCAGAAGGGTGCCGGAATTGAAGCGGCGCACGGTGTCCACATCATTGGTGGCGCGCTGGATGATATCGCCGGTCTGGGCATGGGCATGCCAGGAGAAGGGCAGGCGCTGGGTGTGTCCGTACGGCCTGTCCCGCAGCACCTTCACGCTGCCCTCACCGGCATAGGCGTTCAGCCGTGCCCGGGCAAAACGCACAATGCCGCTGAGCAGCGCGATGCCCACCATGGCTCCGGCCATGAGCCAGAGATTTTCCCGGATGCGTGCGACGCCGCCCACCGCCTCCAGGTACCAGCGGAAGTACCAGGCCACGTTGACCGGCTGATCGCCCAGCACCGAGTCGATGGTCACCGACAGCACCAGCGGCGAAATAAAGGAAAGGACCAGCTCCACCGCCAGCAGCACGAAGCTGATGAGGATAGGAAAGCG
This sequence comes from Oscillospiraceae bacterium, assembly GCA_045537855.1. GTDB lineage: Bacteria > Bacillota > Clostridia > Oscillospirales > Oscillospiraceae > UBA1774. The sequence continues at coordinate 2,456 of JAZSQG010000184.1, read as the reverse complement.
GTAGCCCTTTGTATATGCCAAAGCCGCCCGAAAACGGCTCCGTTCCTGCGTATGCATAGCGTCAATTCCTCTTCAGAGCATAGTTTTCAATATTATACAGAATTCGTTTCTGCTTTTCAACAGGACTTTGCCCGGACGGTGAAAAAGAGAGGCCCCGGGCAGGAAAATTTTTCCTGCCCGGGGCCTTCAAAACACAGGATATGGGGACTCACCCGTTTTCGCTGACATAAATCTGGGCTCTGCTCTGGATGGTGGCGGCCACCGCCTGGGCGGTCTTCTGCCCGGCAAAGAAGGCGCCCGCCTCCTCCTGAATGATGCTCAGAAGCTCGGTGTTCACCCGCTGGACGCTGTGTACCTGATGCAGCAGGTCGTTAATCTGGGCGATCTGGGCCTCCGTGGGAGGCTGGGTGCGCACATCGTCCTCCCCGTAGAAGCCGAAGCCCATCTGGGGCTTGGTAGCGAGGGCGGTCTGGCTCATCTTTTCCAGGCTGCTCAGGCGCAGGGGGAAGCTGCCGGTGACCCGGTCCTGATACTCCTCGCTGAGGAGGAAGCAGATGAAGTCCCAGCAGGCGTCGGAGAAGGGAGTCTTGCTGCTTACGGCCACCTCAATGCCCGGGACGATGGCGGAGCCGATGCCCACGGTGCAGGGGAAGCCGATGTAGGTAAACGCGCCGCCGAAAGAGTATTCCAGGGTCCGGCAGTTGCCGTAGCCGTTCAGGGTGCTCATCATCAGCAGAGTGCGGTTCTCCCGGAACTGGCTTTCCGCCGCAGTCCAGTCGCCCATGTTGCCGTACATGGCATTCCAGTCGATGCTGTCGGGGAAGCCGCCCAGGAATTCCAGCACGGCGATAAACTCGGGAGAATCAAAGCTGACCTTGCCGGTCTTGCGGTCCACATAGCTGTCCATGCTCATGTTGCTCAGCCAGCTGAGGATGGTGCCCCGGTCCAGGTCACCGAAGACCTTGGCTTCGGGATACCGGGCCATGAGGGCCTGCAGCTCGCTGATGGTCCAGCCGGGCTCCGCGCCCACATTGTCGGCCTTGCCCACCACGGTATTCACCGTGAAGGTGGGAATAACGCTGTAGATGCCGCCGTTCATCTCGGTAGCGGTAAGGACATTTTCCAGATAGAGGCTGCGGTCAAAGCCCGCCTCGGGCGTCATGCGTTTGGAGAGGTCCTCCAGCAGGCCCTTGGAAGCAAAGGATTCGCAGGACAGGCCGGACATGGAGAAAATGTCGGGCAGCTCGCCGGAAACCAGGTCATAGCCCAGCTTTTCCGCGCCGGCGTTGGGATTGTCCGTGGTGTTGTAGACACTGTAATCCTTGAAGCGGATGCGGTATTCCGCGCTCTGCTTGTTGAACTGGATCACCGCATTCTGCATCTGATCGTCCAGGGTCACGGCGGCGAAGTCGATGACATACTTCTCGGTGATCTCGTCTTCGCTCAGGGCGTTCATGACGGCCAGGCGCTGCGTGCCGCCGCCGAAGCCGAAGCCAAAGCCGAAGCCGCCGAACATGCCCACGGCCTGATCGCTCTCAATCAGGGCAAAGCTGCCGTTATCCATGGGGGTGACCATGGAAACGCGGGAGTAGTTCACATCGGAGTTGATCCAGTTGAGCACTTCGGACATGGTGCCGGTCTCCAGATCGTAGCCGTAGATGGCGGAGCCGCTGTTGAAATACAGGCTGTGGCCGGGGCCGCCGATGAGGGCATAGGTATTGGCAAGCGGAGGCTCGCCCGCATCCTCAAAAGCGCGGGTCTGAGGATTCAGCTTGGACAGCTTGTAGGTAACGGCGAAGGTGCTCATGTTGTACTCGCTCTTGAGGCCGATGATGTCCCCGGCGCCTGTGATGGCCATATCCATGAACATGGTCATGCCCAGAGGCACCGTGTACTGCAGCTGGCCCTGGCTGTCCAGGGAGGCGATCACGCTGCCGGTGCTGATGACCAGGCTGCCGTCGTCACAGACGAACATCTCGGAAATGTAGATGCCGCCGCCAAAGCCGCCGAAGCCGCCACCGCCGCCCAGATTCAGGCTGTTGATATCCACCCGGGTCAGCTCCGCACCGGCAGCATCGCAGTGGATGAGCCAGCCGCCGCTTTCGCTGACATAATTGTTCTCGTCGGACCAGTCTTCAAAGGTCTCCTGAGAATAGTACCAGTAGCCGCCCTCTTGGTCGGGAGCCAGGCTGGAAACGTTCTTGCTGGTGGTGGTACCGGCTTCCTCGTCCTGCTCGTAGACGGAGGGGAACTCCGCCAGCAGCTTGAACTCCGTGCCGTCCAGCTTGGCGCTGTAGAGGGCGACGCCGTTTTCATACACGGTGTCTCCCGCTTCGTTCTCCACCTGGCGGAAGTAGTAGACGGAAACATAGATGGCATCGCCCACACTGCGCAGGTTGGTGATGCTGCCGCCTTCCGGCAGCTGGGCTTCCAGATAGTCCATGGTGTAGACATGC
>JAZSQG010000034.1:0-1511 GCA_045537855.1 Oscillospiraceae bacterium | reverse complement strand
GGAGATGTGCTCGAAGGTGCCGCGCATCATCTTCACCACGGTGTGCTTGTAAAGCCCTTCCCCATCGGGGTCGCAGGTCATGCTCCAGGTGGTCCACAGGGCCTTCAGGCGCATGTCCTCATAGGGCTGGGGCAGCTCGGGCATCACAGCCTGGGCAAAGGAAGTGAAGTCCGCCTCCACGTCCGCCACGCAGGCGGCGTAGTCCGGGGAGCTGCCGGTCTGACCGGGGATGGCGTCCAGGGTGTACTCTTCGATGACCAGGTCCACCACGCCGGCTTCATCGGGGCTGAGGACGAAGCTGGGGCCCTGGACTTCCAGCTTGCCCCGGCAGGGGATCAGCCGCACCTGAGACTGGCCGAAGCCCAGCAGCCAGGTGCCGTCCATGAGATCGTAGAAGGTGGGGCTGGCGATGAAGCCGCCGGGATTGGTGGGGCTCAGGTGCAGGGTCACGCCCTCGGTGCCCCGGCAGCGGACAAAGCGCCGCCCGCCGATGCAGAAGCGCACGCCGCCCCAGTCGGAATCCAGGATCACTTCATAAGGGGTGGTGGAGATCACCGCAGGCAGCTTCTGCCCGTCACGGCTGATTTCCAGCCGGATCTGCCGGTTCGTCACGCTGCCGAAGTTGAAGCCGCCCGCTCTGGTGTTGGACAGCCAGAGGCGCGCCTTGCCGCAGACCTCGCTCCCGCCGGGGTCATTGAAAAAGGCGAAGTAGCTGCCCCGCCGGGCAAAGGGGGTCTCGGTGAGCTTGATGAAATTCACAGCGTTCTTCATGTGGTTCTCCCTTCGTGTTATTTTATATTTTCAGTTTTTTGTTTCCTTATTTCATAGTGGGCCGCACAGGCTCAGGGGTTATTTCAGCGCAGAGTACCAGTCGCCGTTTTCCCGGTAATAGTAAAACTCGCTGAGGTCATCCTCCAGAAATACCTTCAGCATTTCTTCCATGTCCTCCGCCAGCCGGAGCTTCCGAAACTCGCTCAGCGGCAGCCAGAATACGTCTCCTTCTTCGGAAGCGTGCAGCTCGCCCGTAAATTTGTCCGTCTTATACAGGAGCACCACATAGCGCGTGCCGTCCTCCCCCGTCCAGTCCTTGATTCCGCACAGCCGGGGTGAAGAGATGGTCAGTCCGGTTTCCTCCCACACTTCCCGGATGACCGCGTCCGTGAAGGATTCCCCCTTCTCCACATGACCGCCGGGAAAAGCCGCACCCTTCCACGTGGGGTCCAGCCGGTCCTGCACCAGGACCCGTTCCCCGTCATACACCATGCACATATTGGTGAAGATCACCTGCTCCGTGATCGCCATACCGCGCTTTCCTCCCGCTCTGACGCTTTGCTTTCAGGATAACAGAGGCGCGGGACGCCGTCAATATGTTCAGCAGTGGGGCGGGGCCGGTGCAATTTTTCAGCAGCTCCGGAGGCTGTGCCACCCGTCCCCCCTCCTGCGTATACTGGGCTGAGGAGGGTTTTCCCTATGATCTTTGCCATGATCCCCGGGGATGCCCGGCAGAGCTG
>JAZSQG010000319.1:0-4460 GCA_045537855.1 Oscillospiraceae bacterium | reverse complement strand
CGTGCAGACGAGAATGTCCGCCTCACCGCTGCCGACCGCCTGCATCACCGCGCCGAGTTCGTGCTCGCTCATGCGTCCGTGCGCCGTGACAACGCGCACATCCTCGCCAAGCATTGTGCGGATGCGTGCGGCACAGCGGTCGATCGTATCGGTACGGTTGTGGAGATAGTAGACCTGCCCGCCGCGGGCGATCTCACGCCGCATTGCGTCGGCAAGAACGCCCCAATCGTGTTCAAGAACGTAGGTTTGAACGCTTTTCCGGTCATGCGGCGGCTCGTCGAGCGTGGACATGTCGCGGATGCCGGAAAGAGCCATGTTGAGCGTGCGCGGGATAGGTGTTGCAGTGAGGGTGAGAACATCGACCTGGCGCGACATCTCTTTGAGTTTTTCCTTGTGGCTCACGCCGAAGCGCTGCTCCTCGTCCACGATGAGCAGGCCCAGGTCCTTGAAAACCACATCCTTCTGCAGCAGGCGGTGGGTGCCGATGATGATGTCGGCGCTGCCGTCCCTGATCATTTTCAGGCTGCTTTTCATCTGGGCCGTGCTGCGGAAGCGGCTCAGCACTTCGATGCGCACGGGCAGGCCGGAAAAGCGCTTCATGGCCGTGACATAGTGCTGCTGGGCCAGAACGGTGGTGGGCACCAGAATGGCGGCCTGCTTCCCGTCCATGACGCACTTCATCACCGCCCGGAAGGCCACCTCAGTCTTGCCGAAGCCCACATCGCCGCAAAGGAGGCGGTCCATGGGCACGGGCTTTTCCATATCCCGCTTGATGTCTTCGATGGCCCGGATCTGGTCGCCTGTCTCGGCGTACTCAAAGCGGTCCTCGAATTCCTGCTGCCAGACCGTGTCCGGGGAAAAGGCGTGACCGGGGAGGCGGGCCCGCTGGGCGTAAAGCTGGATGAGTCCGGCGGCCAGATCCTGCGCCGCCTTTTTGGCCCGGGATTTGGCCCTGGCCCAGTCCGTCCCTCCCAGGCGGGAGAGCTTCACCGGGGAATCCTCGCCCCCGCTGCCGATGTATTTGGAGACCAGGTCCAGTTGGGTGGCGGGGACATAGAGGGTGTCCGTGCCGGAATAGGCCAGCTTGACATAGTCCTTGTAAACGCCGTCCACCTGCAGGCGCTCAATGCCCACAAAGCGGCCGATGCCGTGGGTCTCATGCACCACCAGGTCGCCCTTGCTCAGGTCGGTGAAGCTCTGGATCTTCTGGCGGTTGCTGCTGCCCTTGCGGGGCTTTTTGCTCTGCTGATACTGGGCGGAAAACTGCCCCTCGGTGAGGACGGCCAGCTTCAGCTGGGGGTACTCCATGCCGGCGGAAAGGCTGCCCAGAGTCAGGGTGCAGCCGCCTTCGCTCCCCAGAGAGGCCAAAGCTTCGTCCAGCGAGCAGGGGATGCCCATATTTCCCAGATAATCCCGGAGGATCTCCATCTTCCTGCGGTCGCCGCAGAGCACAAGGACCCGGAAGTCCTCCTTCATGTAATGCACGATGTCCCCGGCTGCAGTGGCCATGCTGCCGCCGTAGCTGGGCAGCTGCTTGGCGGTGAGGTTCAGCAGGCTGCGGGGGGCAAGGGGATAGCTGCTGCCCCGGAAGCTGTCGGCAAAGACCAGGGGCCACTCGCCCAGCCGGTCGCAGCACTCCTCCCACTCCCGGAAGAAGCTGACCATGCTGCCCTCCAGATGCTGCCCCTCCAGCAGGGCCTGGCAGTCTTCTCCCAGCTGCCATGCGTAGTTTTTGGCCCGCTCCTCGCAGCGGGCGGGCTCCAGCATCACAAACACCGCGTCGGCGGGGAGATGCTCCAGACCGGTGGAAAAGCTGTCGTAAGCCAGGGACAGGTATTTGTCCGCCGCAGTAAAGCGCAGCCCGGAGGAAATGCGCTCCAGGTCCGCCTCCAGCTCGCCGATCAGCGCCGTGGGGGGATTTTTTCGCTTCTTCAGGCGCTTGACCGTTTCCGTCAGGCGCTGCAGCAGCCCTTCCTCGCCCCCATCGGCCAGACAGGGGAGGCATTCGGCGGCGGGGATGATCTCCGCCTTTTGGAGGTTTTCCGTGCGCCGCTGGGTGGCGGTGTCAAAAAGGCCCATGCCGTCCACTTCATCGCCGAAGAATTCACAGCGGACGGGCTGGGAATAGACGGGGGAGAAGAAGTCCACGATGCCGCCCCGGGCGGAAAACTGCCCGATGCCCTCCACCGCGTCACAGCGGCGGTAGCCGCAGCGGATGAGGGCCATGACCAGCTCTTCCGGCGCAAGGGCGTCTCCGCTGCGGACGGTGAAGGAGCTGCCGCGCAGCGTTTCCGGGGAAAGGCTGCGCTGCATCAGCCCGTCCGGCGTGGTGATGATGATGCCCGCTTCCTCCCGGGCGGCGGCCAGAAAGGCCCGCAGCCGCCGGTGCTCCCCGTCCCGGGAGGCACTGTCCACCTGATAGAAGGTGAATTCCCGGGCATAGAGGGTGTATACCTCCTCCTGGGTCAGGGCAGCCAGGTCGCCGCGCTGACGCTCTGCCTCCAGCTCGTCGGGGCACAGCAGCACAAGGCTCCGGCCCGTTTCCCGGCGGATGGCGGCAGCCATATGGGCTTTGTGGATGCTGCCCAGACCGCTGTAGACCACCGGGCAGCCGCCGTATTCAATGCGCCGCAGAATCTCCTGAAAATCCGTTTCCCGATTCAAAGCGCGGGTGAGTGCAAGCATGGAACCCTCCAATTTTCGAAACGCAGGCAACACAAACTGTGGACGACACGGGGATACCCCGGGTGTGCCGCCCATCCGAACTTATACATTATATGCGTTTTTGCTTGCCATATCAAGTCGCTTGTAGTATCTTAAGCCCATGAATTATCAGCTGTGTATGGAAAAAATCATAGAAGGTCTGGGCACAGAGAAGCCCAGACTGCTGCTGCATGTCTGCTGCGCCCCCTGCTTCAGCTACCCTCTGGAGCTGCTGCACCCGCACTTTGACATTACGGCTTATTACTATAACCCCAACATCATGCCGCTGGCGGAATACGAAAAGCGCCTGGGAGAATTTGAAAAACTTCGGCACCTGCCCTTCGCCCTGCGCGTGGAAGAATGGGACAATCCCCGCTATCTGGACTGCGTCCGGGGCATGGAAGGGGAGCCGGAGGGGGGAAGCCGCTGCGCAGCATGCATCGGTCTCCGACTGGAAAAGACGGCAGAGCTTGCCGCAGCCGAGGGCTTTGACTTTTTTGCCACCACTCTGACGGTGAGCCCCCACAAAAACGCCCCCCTTATCAACCGGATGGGGGAGGAGCTGGCAGCGCGCTTCGGGGTGAAATGGCTGCCCTCGGACTTCAAGAAGAAGGAGGGCTACAAGCGCTCCATCGTCCTCTGCCGGGAGCTGGACATCTACCGGCAGGACTATTGCGGCTGCCGCCTGGAGCCTGCCGCGGAATAAGCCCGGCAGGGCGGGAAGGCATCCGCATGCAGACGCAATTTTTACGGAAATTTCCAAAAAATTGCCGCTTCCGGGATTGACAAGCCTTTCCTTTTGTGTATAATAGAAAAGCTGATTTTGTGTCAGCATATCCTTGCCTGTCAAAAAGGGCAGGCCAGAGTCCATAAGGAGGTGCAAAAAACATGGCGAAGATTCAGGACAAGTACGAGCTGATCTACATCATCGATCCCACCAAGACCGAGGAAGAGACCGCGGAACTCATGGAGAAGTTCAAGGCGCTGGTGGAAGCCAACGGTACCATCGATGAGATCGAGGATTGGGGCAAGCGTCGTCTGGCCTACGAGATCGACGATCAGAACGAAGGCTATTACGTGTTGGTCAAGTTCACTTCCGGCCCCGAGTTCCCTGCGGAGCTGAAGCGTATCCTTGGCATTACCGAAGGCATCATGCGTTCCCTCGTTGTCGCGGTGGAGGCATAACATGCTCAATCACATCGTTCTGATGGGAAGACTGACCCGGGATCCCGAGCTGCGCAGGACGCAGTCCGGCATCAGCGTTGCCAGCTTCACGTTGGCTGTGGACCGGGACTTCCAGAGCCGCGACGGCGGCGAAAAGCAAACCGATTTTATCGACATCGTTGCATGGCGGAATACGGCGGAATTCGTTTCCAGGTACTTCACCAAGGGTCAGCTGGCGGTGGTTTCCGGCAGACTCCAGATTCGCGACTGGACCGATCGGGACGGCGGCAAGCGCCGCAGTGCCGAAGTGGTGGCCGACAATGTGTACTTTGGCGATTCCAAGAAGAGCCGCGAGGGTGACGCCCATATGGGCGGCGGCAGCTACGGCGGGCAGAGCTACGGCAATGCGCCCGGCTATGGCGGCTACGATGCGCCCTCCCTTTCCACCGATTTCAGCGAGGTCGACGACGACGGCGAACTGCCGTTCTGAGCTTTCAGCGGCCATGGCCGCGACCGGGCGGTGAGCCGCCCCGGAACATCGGCTCGGGCCCCGTTCCCGAGGCCATTAAGGAGGAAAAACCATGCCTAACATG
>JAZSQG010000328.1:0-8558 GCA_045537855.1 Oscillospiraceae bacterium | reverse complement strand
GGTCTTGCCGGCTGCGAAGCTGCGTGGCAGCTGGCCGGGCGCGGCATCCCCGTTCTCCTGCGGGAGATGAAGCCCCATAAGATGACGCCCGCCCACGTTTCCACAGATTTTGCGGAACTAGTCTGCTCCAACTCCCTGCGCAGCGCCGACCTCATCAACGCGGTGGGCCTGCTGAAGGAGGAAATGCGCAGACTGGACTCCCTCATTATGCGCGCGGCGGATGAAAACCGTGTGGAAGCGGGAAGCGCCCTGGCAGTGGACCGGGAGAGCTTTGCCCGCTGTATCACGGAGCAGATCCGGCAGCATCCCCTGATCACGGTGGAAGAAGGGGAAGTCTGCGAAATTCCCGAGGGTACGGTGATCCTTGCCACCGGCCCCCTGACCTCCGAAGCCCTGGCTGAGAGCATGGGCCGGCTTCTGGGGGAAGGGACCTACCTGAATTTCTATGATGCGGCGGCGCCCATTGTCACCATGGAGAGCATCGACATGGAGCAGGCGTTTTTTGCATCCCGCTATGACAAGGGCACGCCGGATTACATCAACTGCAGCATGAACCGGGAGGAGTACATTGCCTTCCGGGAAGCGCTGATGCAGGCCCAGGAAGCCCATGTCCACGGCTTTGAAGACAGCCGCGTGTTCGAGGGCTGCATGCCGGTGGAGGTCATGGCCCGGCGGGGCGAAGACACCCTGCGCTACGGCCCGCTGAAGCCCCGGGGCATCGTGGACCCCAAACTGGGGCGGGAGCCCTATGCGGTGGTGCAGCTGCGGCGGGATAACTTCGCCGGTACCCTGTACAATCTGGTGGGCTTCCAGACCCACCTGACCTTCGGCGAGCAGAAGCGGGTGTTCTCCATGATTCCCGCGCTGGAGCATGCGGAGTTTGTCCGCTACGGTGTGATGCACCGCAATACCTATATCGATTCTCCCCGGCTGCTGGACAGCTGCTACCGCCTGAAGGCGGACAAGCGCATCCGCTTTGCCGGGCAGGTGACCGGCGTGGAGGGCTATGTGGAGTCCGCCGCCTCCGGTCTGCTCTGCGGTCTGCAGACTGCCCGGGAGCTCATGGGGCAGGAGCCTCTGGATTTCACCCGAAGGACTGCCATCGGTGCGCTGGCGGCCTATATCAGCGACGCCAGCGTGGTCAATTTCCAGCCGATGAATGTGAACTTTGGCATCATTGAGCCTCTGGACCATCGGGTGAGAGGCAAGAGAAACAAAAACGCGGAGCTGTCCCAGCGCGCTCTGGCGCACATTGACAGCCTCGTGGGGAAGCAGGAGGAAGGGCTATGAAGATCATCGTGGACGCCATGGGCGGAGATAATGCACCCCTTGAAATCGTAAAAGGCGCCATTGATGCGGTGAACGAACTGGGCGCAGAGATCATGCTGGTGGGCAGCACGGAGGAGATCCTCCGCTGCGTGCAGAGTCTGGGGATGAGCACCCTGCCCAAGGGCCTGGAGATTTTTAACTGCAGAGAAGTGATCACCATGGAGGATGACCCCGCCCGTGCCGTGCGGGAAAAGAAGGATTCCTCCATGAGCGTCATGCTCCGGAAGCTGAAGGATGGGGAGGCGGATGCCGCCGTTTCCGCCGGCAGCACCGGCGCACTCCTTTCCGGCGCGACCCTGGTGGTCAAGCGCATCCGCGGCATCCGCCGTGCGGCGCTTGCTCCCATCCTGCCCACGGATCGGGGCGGCTGCGTCCTCATCGACTGCGGCGCCAATGCCGAGTGCAGCCCCGAATATCTGCTGCAATTTGCTTTCATGGGCGAGAGCTATGCCCGCCTGTGCCTGGATAAGCCCAATCCCCGGGTGGGCCTGCTGAACATCGGCGGGGAAGAGGGCAAAGGCACTGCCCTGCAGAAGGAGACCTATCAGCTGCTGAAGCAGGCCCACGAGCAGGGCAAGCTGAACTTCGTCGGCAATGTCGAAAGCCGCGATGTGCTGCAGGGGGCGGCCGATGTGCTGGTGGCTGACGGCTTTTCCGGCAATGTGCTGCTCAAGGCCATTGAGGGCACGGCCATGTACATGACGGGGGAACTGAAGAAGGTGTTCTATCACAACACCCTTACCAAGCTGGCTGCCCTTCTGGTGAAGGGACAGCTGCGGCAGTTCCGCAGGAAGCTGGACTATGAAGAAGTGGGCGGCACGGTGTTCCTTGGCATTACCAGGCCTGTGGTGAAAGCCCACGGCTCCAGCAAGGCCAAGGGCATCCGCAGCGCCATCAACCAGGCCATGAAGATGGCTTCTGCCGGCCTGAGCGATGAGATCAACAAGCGGCTGGCGGATATGGTCATGCCGGAAACGGAGGGCGACCATGTGTGAGCTGGAAGAAAAGCTCGGCTATACATTCCGCGATCAGCACCTGCTGGAGCATGCCCTGACCCATAGCTCCTGGGCTAACGAGCGGGGCGCGGGCCGTCCGGGCTGCAACGAGCGCCTGGAATTTCTGGGCGACTCCATTCTCGGCTTTGTGGTGGCAGAGGCCCTGTATCACACCTTTGGCAATATGCCGGAGGGGGAGATGACCCGTCTGCGGGCGGAGCTGGTCTGCGAGAGCAGCCTGGTGGAAGCTTCCGCATCCCTGGAACTGGGGCGCTGGCTGCGCCTGGGCAAGGGCGAAGAGCAGGGCGGCGGCAGGAAACGTCCCTCCATCATTGCCGATGCCTTCGAAGCGGTGCTGGCCGCCATTTATCTGGACGGCGGCGAGGCTGCTGCCAGAAGCTTTCTGGACCGGAGCATCCTGCCCCGGCTGAAGACGGTGACCGGCGCCAACCACGATTACAAGACCGTTCTGCAGGAGGCGGTGCAGCATGCCGGCCTCGCCGCCCCGGTGTACCGGCTGGCGGGTGAGAGCGGTCCCGACCATAACAAGGTGTTTACCGCCCAGGTGCTCTATGACGGCAAGGTGGCCGGCGAGGGCAGCGGGCACAGCAAGAAGGAAGCGGAGCAGGCTGCAGCCAGAGCCGCCTATGAACGCTTCCGCAAGGATCATCCATGAGTCCCCGGGGCCGGATCATTCCGATTTTCGTGCCCCATCTGGGCTGCCCGAATGACTGCGTTTTCTGCAACCAGCGCAAGATTTCGGGCAGCCTTTTTCCTGCTGCCGGGGAGGATGTCGTGCGCACCCTCCGGGAAGCAGAAGGCCTGACCGAGTCGGCGGAGCTGGCTTTTTACGGCGGAAGCTTCACGGCCATTTCCCTTGTGCAGCAGCGGGAACTGCTGCGTGCGGCCCGGCCCTTTGCGGAATCGGGCTTTCTTACGGGCATCCGGGTCTCCACCCGGCCGGACGCCATGGCACCGGAAGCCCTGGAACAGCTGAAGGAGTTTGGGGTGCAGACCGTGGAACTGGGGGCCCAGTCTATGGACGATGGGGTGCTGCGCAGCAGCGGAAGAGGGCACAGCGCCGCCCATACGGCGGCGGCGGCAGGCTTGCTGCATGCCCGGGGCTTTCGGGTGGTGCTGCAGATGATGACGGGGCTTCCCGGCTCTGACCGGGAAAAGGACCTGGAAACGGCCCGGCGCATCGCCGCACTTCGGCCTGATGGGGTGCGCATTTACCCGACTGTGGTGCTGAAGGATACACCGCTGTATGATCTCTGGCAGCAGGGCAGGTACAAAGCGCACACGGTGGAAGACGCCGTGGAGACCTGCGCCCCCATCCTCAGCCTCTTTCAGGAAGCGGGCATCCCCGTGCTGCGGCTGGGCCTGAATCCCACGGAGGAACTCAGCGGCGGCGCCGCCGTGGCGGGGGCTTACCACCCGGCACTGGGGGAACTGGTGCATGCCCGGCTGTATCTGGAGGAAGCCCGGCGTCTTCTGCGTCAGTGCGGGAGCGTAAAACAGGTGCAGATCCAGGTGCATCCCCGCTGCCTCTCCAAGCTGGTGGGGCAGAAGCGGGAGAACCTGCGCATTTTACAGGAGGAATTCCGGCTTCAGACACTCAATGTGGTGAAAAATGCCGATCTACCGGAGGGAAAACTTGCAATCCGGGAAATGACGTAGTAAAATTAACAGTCAGGTGATTTTTACAAATCGGTTTTAATTGGAATACGGAGCGTAGAGAGCATTGTATTTAAAGGCGCTTGAAATTCAGGGCTTCAAGTCATTCCCGGATAAGATCCGGCTGACCTTTGAAGAACGGGTGGCCGCCATCGTGGGGCCCAACGGAAGCGGAAAATCGAATATTTCAGACGCCATCAGCTGGGTCATGGGCGGGCAGCGCAGCAAGAAGCTTCGCGGCGCCAAGATGGAGGACGTGATCTTTGGCGGCACCGCACAGCGTGGAAAGGCCGGCTTTGCCCAGGTATCTCTGGTTCTGGGGAATGAGGACCGCAGCCTGAAGGTGGACGCGGACGAGGTGATGATCACCCGCCGCTATTACCGCAGCGGCGACAGCGATTATTACATCAATAAGAAGACCGTGCGTCTCAAGGATGTAAACGAGCTGCTGATGGACACGGGCCTCGGCCGGGACGGCTACTCTCTGGTGGGGCAGGGCCGGGTGGATGAGATCCTCTCCGCCAAAAGCACCGACCGCCGGGAGATCTTCGAGGAAGCGGCGGGCATTTCCAAGTACCGCTATAACAAGGAAGAGACGGAGCGCAAGCTGGAAAAGACCGGGGAGAGCCTCCTGCGGGTGGGGGACAAGATCGCCGAGCTGGAGCTCCAGGTGGAGCCCCTGCGCAGGCAGGCGGAGACCGCGAAAAAGTATCTGCTGCTCCGGGATGAGCTGCGCGGGCTGGAAATCTCCCTGTGGATGGAGAGTCTTGATAAGCTGAGCCAGCGTATCCGCCTGCTCAACGATGAGTATGAGGAGACCCGCAGCCGCCTGGAAGGGGAAAAGACCGCTCTGGAGCAGCTGTACGAGGAATCCGAGCGCTGCAGCGAGGGAATCCACCGGGCCGACCAGCAGGCGGAAAGTCTGCGCAGCGGGATCAGTGAGCTGGAAACGCAGGCTGCGGCCTTCGCCTCCGAGAGGGCGGTGCTGGCTGCAGACCTGAAGAATCATCAGGAGCAGGTCCGCCGCCTGGAAGAAGAGGGTGGACGTCAGCAGGAGCGGGAGCAGGAGCTTTCCCAGCGGCTGGAGGAGCGGCGCAGCCGCCTTGCAGCCCTGGAACAGGAGCTGCAGGCCCTGGAAGAAGGACAGAATGCCCTTGCCGCCGACAGTGAGGCAGCGTCCCGTGCCGTGCGGCAGGCCCAGGCTGCCCTGGAGCAGCTTCTCGCCTCTGCCGGAGAAGCGGACAGTCAGGCTGCAGCGGCTCAGGCCCGGCTGGAAGCCCTGTCTTCCTCCGGCGATGCCCTGCAGGAGCGGCAGGAGAGCCTGAAGGCCGAGACTGCCCGGCTGCAGCAGCGCCTGGAGCAGGAGAAAGCTGCCCGGGAGGAAGCCCGGAAAAAGCAGGAAAGCCTGCAGGAAGCCCGCGCTTCCGCAGAAAATGTGTGCCGGGGCTATCAGATGCGTACTGCGTCCCGGCGGGAAAAGGTGCAGCAGCTGCAGGAAAGCCTGCGGAAAGCCGGCGTGGAGCTCAGCGCGCTTCGTTCCCGGGTAAGTCTGCTGCAGGATATGGAAAAGGAATATGAAGGTTTTTCCCGGGCTGTGCGCACCGTCATGCGGGAGAGCGCCCGGGGAAGCCTGAAGAATATCCACGGCACGGTGGCGGAGCTCATCCACACGGAGGACCGCTACACCGTGGCCATCGAAACGGCTCTGGGTTCTTCGCTTCAGAGCATCGTGGTGGAGCGGGAGGAGGACGGCAAGGCCGCCATCCGCTACCTCAAGCGCACTGACGGGGGACGTGCCACTTTCCTGCCCATGAGCGCCGTGCGGGGCACGGAGCTGAAAAAGCAGGAGCTGGGCAATCTGCCCGGGGTGGAGGGGATCGCCTCCCAGCTGCTGGACTATGACGGGCGTTACCGAAATGTGATCCTGTCCCTGCTGGGGCGCACCGTGGTGGCCGAGGATCTGGATGCCGCCATCGCCCTGTCCCGGCAGAATCAGGGAAGGCTGCGCATCGTGACCCTGGACGGGCAGCTCATCAATCCCGGCGGTTCCATGACCGGCGGCAGCGCCGCCCGGAATGTGGGTATTCTCTCCCGGGCTAACGAGCTGCAGCGCCTGCAGCAGGACGCGGAAGCCCTGCAGGAAAAAGCCGCACAGCTGGAGCAGGAACTCAGCGGCGCCGAGAAAGAACTGGCCAATGCCGATTATGCGGCGGAGACGGCGTCCCTGCAGCTGCGGGAAGCCCAGGATCAGCTCCTGAAGCAGGAGGGCGAATGCCGCCAGCGGGATCTGCTGGTGCAGGCTGCCGGAGAAGCGCTGGAAAGCGCCCGGCGGGAAGAAAAACGCAGCGAAGAAGAAGCAAAGGACCTGCAGGCGGCGCGGAGCGCTGCCGCGCAGGAGCGGAAGCGGCAGCAGGAAGCGGCACAGGCTCTGCGCAGCCGCGCCGCGCAGGACAGCAGCAGTCTGCAGCAGCAGGAAGCCCGGGCAAAGACGCTGGAAGAAAGTATGAACCGCCTGCGCAGCGAGGAAGCCTCCCTGCAGGCGGAGAAATCCGCCGTGGAGCGGGCCGTTGCGGAATGGGAAACGCTGCTGAGCAGCTTCCGGCTGGACCGGGAAGAGCGGCTGCAGCTGCGCGAAAGCCTGCTGCAGCAGAACGGAGAGCTGGAAACGCGCATGGAAGCCCTGCAGGAGCAGGCGGCCCGGCGCCGCAGCGAAGCCGAGGCCGCAAGACCCCGGCTGGAAAAGGCCATGCAGGAGCGGCAGGACTACGAAGCCCGCCGTGCCCGCAGCGAGCGGGAAGCCCAGGAGCGCAACCGCAGCATCAACGAGCTGGAGCGGCAGTTTGCCGAGGTGGGCCAGCGGAAACTTTCCGCCGATATGGAGGAAAAACAGCTGGTGGATAAGCTCTGGGAAAGCTATGAGCTGAGCCGCAGCGCCGCCCAGCGGCAGCGGCAGGAGCTGGAAAGCAGCGCCAGGGCCCAGAAACGGGTGCAGCAGATCCGACGGGAGATGGGTTCCATGGGCACCCCCAACCTGGGGGCCATCGACGAATTCCAGCGGGTAAACGAGCGATATGAATTCCTCACCGGCCAGCGGGATGATATCGAGAAGGCAAAAAAAGAGCTGGTGGATATCGTCAGCGGCATTACCGACGAAATGGAGCGGATCTTCGCGGCGGAGTTTGAGGCCGTGGCTTCCAGCTTCCGGGAGACCTTTACGGAGCTCTTCGGCGGCGGCCGCGGGGAACTGGTGTTGGAAGACCCCCATGATATACTCAACTGCGGCATCGAGATCCAGGTTCAGCCCCCCGGGAAGACTCTGAAGAATCTGACCCTCCTTTCCGGCGGCGAGCGGGCCTTCGTGGCCATCGCCCTGTACTTTGCCATGCTGAAGGTGCGCCCCGCGCCTTTCTGTGTGCTGGACGAGATCGAATCCGCACTGGACGAAGCGAACGTGACCCGCTTTGCCCGTTATACCAAGCGCATGTCCGACAAGACGCAATTTCTGGTCATCACCCACCGGCGGGGCACCATGGAGGAGGCGGACATGCTTTACGGCGTCACCATGCAGAAGGGCATTTCCCGGGTCATCCCCGTGGAACTCTCCGAAGCACTGAAAAATACCTGATTGGGCACGGCGGACCTTTGGGCCGCCGCCCGGGAAACGAGGTTTAGGACAAGTATGGGACTGTTTGATAAAATCAAAAGCGGCCTGACCAGGACGCGGAAAAACCTCACCGGTCTCTTTGACAGCTTTACCGGCGCCAACGATGAATTCTTCGACGAACTGGAAGAGACCCTCATCATGGCCGACCTGGGCGCGGAGCTGGCGGTGGAGACGGTGGATCGGCTGCGGGAAACGGTGAAGCGGGAAGGCATCCGCGGGGCTGACGGCATCCGCGGCGAGCTGGAAAAGCTGCTCATCGAGGCGCTGGATACGGAGGAGCGGGGCCTGAAAACCGGCACAAAGCCCTCCCTGATCCTGGTCATCGGCGTCAACGGCGTGGGAAAGACCACCACCATCGGCAAGCTGGCCGCCCGCTATGTGCGGGAAGGGAAGAAGGTCCTGCTCTGCGCGGGAGATACCTTCCGGGCCGCCGCAGCCGAGCAGCTGGGCATCTGGGCCGAGCGTTCCGGCGCGGACATTGTCCGCCACGAGGAGGGTTCCGACCCCGGCGCCGTGGTATTTGACGGCATCGCCGCAGCAAAGGCCAGAGGTGCGGATGTGATCATCTGCGATACCGCCGGGAGGCTGCATAACAAGACCAATCTCATGAACGAACTTAACAAGATCAGCCGCATCGTGGACCGGGAACTGCCCGGCGTGGATCGGGAAAACCTCCTGGTCATCGACGCCACCACCGGTCAGAACGGCCTGATCCAGGCCAAGCAGTTCAGCCAGGCGGCAGGCGTCACGGGTCTTGCCCTCACCAAGCTGGACGGCACGGCCAAGGGCGGCATCGTCTTTGCCATTGCCGATGAACTGAAAGTGCCTGTGAAGTACATCGGCGTGGGCGAGCAGGCGGAAGACCTGATGCCCTTTGAGGCGGAGACCTTTGT
>JAZSQG010000016.1:0-6560 GCA_045537855.1 Oscillospiraceae bacterium | reverse complement strand
CCGCTTGGCCTCCGACTTCGCCGGGCCATTGCCCTGGCTGCGCAGATGGAGGAAGCCTTCCTCAGGGCGCAGGTGGGAAGCGTGCAGGAAGTGCTGTTTGAAAGCAGGGTAGGACGCACGCCCAATGACTGCGAGACTGTGCTGCTGCCCGGTCTGGAAGGGCAGCGGCGGCTGCTGCGCATCACGGGCCTTGACGGGAAACGGCTGACCGTGGAGCCGCTGTAAAATACAGCGTTCAGCGATGGGGAATGTTTATCGAAAAGCTATTGACTTTCCCTATTTAGCGAATTATAATTTTCCAATACTCCGGAGGGTGCAGCTGCTGTATCCTTGCGGAGGAAATGAAAAAAGGAAGGTCTTAGGAAATGGCAGAAAACAGAGTCTATAACTTTGCGGCCGGCCCCTCCACTATGCCGCCCGAAGTTCTGGAGCAGGCTGGGGCTGAGATACTCAACTACCGGGGGTCCGGTATGTCCGTGATGGAAATGAGTCATCGAAGTAAGTCTTTTCTTGCCATCTTTGAGGAGACGAAGGATACCCTCCGCCGCCTGATGAAGGTGCCCGAAAACTTTGAAATTCTTTTCCTGCAGGGCGGCGCTACCTCCCAGTTCGCCGCAGTGCCCCTGAATCTGATGAGCAGATCCGCAAAGGCGGATTACGCCGTCACCGGTTCCTTTGCATCCAAGGCTGCCGACGAAGCCAAAAAGTACGGCACGGTGAACATCGCAGCCTCCACCAAGGATCGGAACCATACTTACATTCCCACTCAGGATGCCCTGGAGCTCCACGAGGATGCTTCTTACTTCTATTACTGCGCCAACAACACCATTTACGGTACCGAGTGGCAGTATACCCCTGTGACCCCGGCGGGCGTGCCTCTGGTGGCTGACATGTCTTCCGACATCCTCACCCGCTATGTGGACTGGGAAAAGTACGCGGTGGTTTTTGCCGGCGGCCAGAAGAACATGGCCCCCGCAGGCGTCACCATCGTCTTCGTGAACAAGGAATATGTGGGCGGTGCTCTGCCCTTTACCCCCGTGATGATGGACTATGCCGCCCAGATCAAGGGCGACAGCATGCACAATACCCCTCCCTGCTGGAGCATCTATATGATGGGCCTCATCCTCAAGTGGGTGGAGCAGCAGGGCGGCATCCCCGCCATGGAAGAGCGCAAGCGCCTGCGCTCCGGCCTCCTCTACGATGTTATCGACAGCAGCAGCCTCTTCAAGGGCTGCGCCGAGAAGGAAGCCAGGAGCTTCATGAACGTCACCTTCGTGACAGGGGATGCGGAACTGGATAAGCGCTTCATCGCCGGTGCCAAGGAACTGGGCATCGACGGTATCTCCGGCCACAGAAGTGTGGGCGGCATGCGTGCCTCCATTTACAACGCCATGCCCGTTGAGGGCGTCAAGGCTCTGGCGGACTACATGGTGCAATTCGAAAAGCAGGGCTGAGGTGGAAAGAATGTTTACCGTAAAAACGCTGAATAAGATCGCCGCCGTGGGCACCGACTGCCTGGACCGGCAGTATTTCGTGATGGATGACAATGCGGAGGATCCCGCAGCCATTCTGGTGCGCTCGGCCAAAATGCTGGACTACGCCCCCAATCCCGGCCTCCTTTGCGTGGCCCGTGCGGGCGCCGGCTACAACAACATTCCGGTGGAGGACTATGCCGAAAAGGGCGTGGTCGTCTTCAATACCCCCGGCGCCAATGCCAACGCCGTGAAGGAACTGGCCGTCTGCGCGCTGATCCTGGCTTCCCGCGACATCGTGGGCGGCATCGACTGGTGCAGGACCATCGCCGACAAGGGAGATGAGGTGGCGGCGCTGGTGGAAAAGGGCAAGTCTCAGTTTGTGGGTCCCGAACTCATGGGCAAGACTCTGGGCCTTGTGGGTCTGGGCGCCGTGGGTGCCCGGGTCGCCCGTGCAGCCCATGCGCTGGGCATGCGCGTGGTGGGCGTGGACCCCTTCCTCTCCGATGCCCTCCGGGCCGAGCTGGCCGGCATCGTGGAAGTGGTGGACACCCAGGATGCCCTCTTTGCCCAGTCTGATTACATCTCCCTCCATCTGCCCTTCAACGCCCAGACCAAAGATACCGTCCGGGCGGAGACCATTGCGAAGATGAAGGCGGGCGTGCGCATCATCAACATCGCCCGCGGCGAGCTGGTCTGTGACGCGGACATGGCGGCGGCGCTGGCCGACGGCCGTGTGGCCCGCTATGTGACGGACTTCCCCAACGGCAATACCGTGAATATGCCCGGCTGCGTGGCCATCCCCCATCTGGGCGCCAGCACTCCGGAAAGCGAAGACAACTGCGCCGTGATGGCGGCTCAGCAGGTGAGCGAGTATCTCCTCCAGGGCAACATCGTCAACAGCGTCAACCTCCCCAATCTGCGTATGGATCGGGCAGGGAAGTACCGGGCGGTGCTGATTGCCCGGGCGGACAGCAAGCCCGATGTGAGCTGCAGCGCCATGGCCAGTCAGGTGCGCGGCAACTACATGACCCTCATCGCCGACCGCGATGAGCCCTTCGATCAGGCCGCCCTGGAAGCCCTCCCCGGTGTGATCCGGGCCCGCGTCCTGTAAAAAGCAGACATACAGAGAAATAAATCCCGGCTCCGAAAGTTCGGAGCCGGGATTTTGTTTTGCTGCAGCTTCCTCAGTACCAGAGGTCCCCGTCACTGGCGGGGCGCTGAGGTTCCGGGGAAGGCGTGGGGGTGAGAGCATCGCCTTCTTCGGGCGGTGTATCGCCGCTCACGTTTCCTTCTTCGTCGCTGTTGCCGCCTTCACCGCCGGTATCGAGACCGGGGCCGGGGGGAACATCGGGAGTGTCCGCCAGAGGATATCCGGGCGGGCGGGTATGCCTGGGCTTGACGATGGCGTCCAGCTCCTCCTGGGTCACAGTGACGGTTTCACCGGTTTTGGGATTCACATAGCTGCCGTCCTCATCGATGAGGTAGCCGGTGAGCCAGTCCACCTGCTTCATGGAGTACTGGTCGATGAGAATGTCGTTCTCAATGTCGTAGTACATGCCGGTGTTGGGGTTGATGAGGTAGCCGTGGGGATATTCGACCTTCCAGCCGGAAATGGGATCCAGCCGGTGATAGCGGCAGTCGGGAAGCTCCTGCAGTACATAGGGAACGGCGGTAGCCAGTTTATCTTCCAGAAGCCTTCGGTCCGTTTCATAGAGTTTCAGCCAGGCGTCATAGTCCGACTCGTAGAGTTTTCCATACTTGTTGGCGTATTCTTCGTAAACCACGTCCTTGGGATATACGCCATCGGCATAATAGTCCGGAAGGGTGAGGACACCGTCATACTTCCTGGGGTCCAGAACGCTTCGGGTGCTCTGGGAATCTCCGGGACAGTAGTCGGTGAAAGCGCCCAGACTGTCCTTGCAGACGGATGCATAAACGTGGGCCTGACAGATGCTGGTGGGGATCTGAGCGGGGTCCATGAAAAGGGTCATGGTGCGGTCGCCGCGGATCTCATGCTCGCAGGCTTCCGTGGCCAGCAGGCCCGTGTCAACACAGACGGTGACCTTTTTCATGTCGGCGGGCGTCTCGAAGGGCTTATCTTCATAACCCAGAGCGCTGTGGGCGCTTTCCATGACCTGCTTCCACATCCCGGTGGCCGGGTTGGAAGAGCCCATGTTTTCGCCGATGTCGTAGCCGGTCCACACGGCGGCCAGCAGGTAGGGGGTATAGGCCACATACCAGCGGTCGTGCCAGTCGTTACTGCCGCCGGACTTGCCCGCCACGCCCATGCTGCCGAATTTGGACAGCCAGCCGGTGCCCCGGTTGACGGCGTTGGTGAGCATCTCCGTCATATAATACGCGGTGGTCTCGCTGTAAACCACATGGCTTTCCGGAACCTTTTCATAGACGAGATTGCCGGAAGCATCCTCAATGTGGGTGTAGGTCCTGGCGGCGGTATAGATGCCGTCGTTGCAGAGGGGGGTGTAGGCCTGGCACATTTCCATGACGCTTTCGCCGTAGGTGAGCTGTCCCAGCGCCATGCCGGCATAGCTGATGTCGCTGTAGCCGTTTTCATCTTCCACCAGGTGGGTGAGGCCCAGCTTGTTCACCAGATGGTCATAGCAGACCTGCGGGGTGAGCATATCCACCATCTGGGCCGCAACGGTGTTGATGGAGACCTGCAGGGCATAGCGCAGGGTGACGGCGCCTTCGTTCTCCATATCATCGTTGTCGGGGTACCAGTCGCTGCCCTGCAGCCGGAGCATGTCGCTGTCGTCAAACACCGTCCACGGCATCACCATGCCCTTTTCCAGGCACAGGGAATAGCTGTCCAGGGGCTTGATGGTACTGCCGGGGCTGCGGAACATCTGGGTCGCCCGGTTGAAGCCGCGGCTGATGGTCTTTTCGCCCATGCCGCCGCAGAGGGCCAGAACATTGCCGGTGTTGGGATCCATGACCACGATGGCGCTCTCCAGATCCTGGGTCGCGCTCTTGCGGTAGCCTGCAGGAATGTTGTTCCGGTCGGCATACACCCGGTCCGCCGCGTCCTGCACGTCCTTGTTGAGGGTGGTGTAGATCTTATAACCGGCGTTGAACAGCAGCGTTTCCGCCGTGTCATAGCTGACGTTTTTCACCGCCATCAGATCCCGGATGACTTCTTCGATGAGGGCGTCCACAAACCAGCTGGTGACGTTGGAGGAATCGGTATGCTCTTCGTCTTCCTCATCACCGCCGAAGCGGAGGACCTGTTCCACCTGCTGCCGGTAATCCGCCTCGCTCTCAATATAACCCTGGTCATACATCTCCCGGAGGATAATTTCCTGCCGGGTCTTGTTGGCCACGGGATGGGCGTAGGGGTCATACATGCTGGGGTTATTGGTAATACCGATGATGGCGGCGCACTCCGCGGCGCTCAGCTCGCTCTGGTCCTTGCCGAAATAGGCATGGGCGGCGGCCTGAATGCCGTTGCTGCGCTGGCCGAAATACACCGTGTTGAGATACCACTCGATGATCTCTTCCTTGGTGTAGGTCTTCTCAAACTGCAGGGCACGGAAAATCTCCAGCAGCTTCCGCTTGACGGTCATATCGTCATACTGGGTGGTGTTCTTGATGAGCTGCTGGGTGATGCTGGAGCCGCCGAAGGTGCTGCCGCTGTCCCCGAAGAAGGTATCGTAGAATGCACCGAAGGTACGGAACCAGTCCACGCCGTAGTGGTCATAGAAGCGCTTGTCCTCGATGGCAACGGCGGCCTTTTCGAACCAGGGGTTCAGGTCTTCGTAGTTCACCCACTGGCTGTCGCCGCTGAGACCGGAAAGCTGCTCCAGTACCAGATACTGCCCGGCATGCGCATCCCAGTAATAGATGGTGCTGGTCTGATTCAGGCTGAATTCCGAAAGATTCACCGTCACCTCATCGGAGAGGGCGTTTTTTACATAGGCAGAGAAAATCAGCACAAAGAGAAAAGCGGTGCAGACGGCAATCAGCAGAATGGTGACCAGCGCTTTCCAGGCGAGACCCAGAATACTGCCCACCGCCCGGACGGAACCTTCGGCGGCATCTCTGGCCAGCTTCTTCTTATTCAGGTTTTGAAACCACTCTTTCAGCAATTGCGTCACCTCCGTAACCCATACAATATATACTATTATGCTTGGCCCTGTCAATGAACAAACAGGAAAGTCTCTTTTACCCTGTGTGAGTCCGAATGTTCGCCGGGGAAAATGCAAATCTTGGCTATTGCTTTCCGCAGCGCTTTCGGCTACAATGACTCAGATGTTTGACGGAAGGAGCGGTCATAAATGAGTCGCGAAAACGAATACGGAGACGATTTTATCGTTATTTCCGATGAAGACGGCAACGAATATGAGCTGGAACACCTGGATACCATCGAATTTGAGGGCCGGGTCTACATGGCGTTTCTGCCTGTCTCCGAGAATGAAGAAGACGAATATGAGATGATTTTGTTCCGCGTTGCGGAAGAAGACGGCGAGGAACTTCTGGAGATCATTGATGACGAAGAAGAAGCCGAGCGGGTCTATGCCCGCTTTATGGAGCAGCTCTTCGACGACGAGGAATAAGCCTGAGAAACAGCAAAACGAACCGGAGAGATCCGGTTCGTTTTGAGGTTTACGGGTCTGAATGCCCCGCGTGTGCCGTGTGAACCCGTTTATAACCTGCACGAGTTGCAGGTGGGTCACTGCCCCACGGCTTCTCTGCTTCCAACGTCCTCGCACCCCGGCCGAAGCGGGGGTGACGGAGGGAGGCCTGCAATTCACCGCGGGAGGAAAGCGTCCCTTATCATAGATGTGGGTTCTAAAAAGGCCCATCACGAGCACGGCAGGGTCTTGCGCGGAGGGCCTTCGATGAGGCGCCGACCGCATACATAATGTACCACAATCGCAGGACAATATCAAGGGGTGAAGCCTGACAAATCGTGGCACCGGGGCAGATATTCCGGCGGCAAAGCTGCCGCAGCCATAAATCCTGCAAACGCACGCAATTTCTCTTGCAATCGGCGATGTAACCCTTTATAATATAAGGGATATTCACTCAGCAGAAAAGGACGGAAGTCGGAGGCCAAGCGGTCTT
>JAZSQG010000272.1:0-30904 GCA_045537855.1 Oscillospiraceae bacterium | reverse complement strand
ATACCGGAGCAGATGGGCGAAGCTGGATTCGTCGAAGTTCGGAAGCGCCCAGAAGCGCGTAAGGGCATTTATGGTATCGCGGCTGAACGCCAACCCCCCTGAATTGCCGGAATGCACGCCAGGCGCTCCGATGCTGTGCCTTCGTGATGTGATGGAGACGAACCGCGATGAGCGCTATGTCCGTCGCATACCCTTGGACCGCATCAAATGGAGGGCGCCGAAGGAAGGCTACCGCCATCCGCAATCGGAAGGTCTGGACTGCCCTCTTATGGATATTTCTGATCCCAGGCTGGAAACCAGGCGCATAGCGGCAGAAGACAGCCTATGCCCCACAATCCGCAGGGGATGCCCCCAGAAGACAGTGGAAGAGGAAGAAGAGGCGCGCGTCAAGTCTCTTGTCGATATGGCGGAAAACCTCCGGAATGCCCCCAAAGGATGCAAAGCAATCGGAACGATGACCCCCGACGGTGAAAGGCTCCAGATAGCCCCGTCTGACGGGGGGCATATCGATGTCTTTGCATGCGATGACGGAACCGGCTGTCTGGATCAGAACATAATCCCATCAAAAACCTTCCTCAACAGAAGATATTACTCGTCTTCTGGTTCCGCCCCCTACGTCGTATCGCCCTCGCAGGGGCGCATAAAAGTAGCAGAAGATAAAGCGGAAGAATCTACCCCCTGCGCGCGCATAGATGGGGAGACATTCTATTCCAAAGCGATGCTTTATTCGCCTTCCCTTTTGTCGCCTACTATAAGGACCGAACACGGTAAGAACTCCCAGATAAAGGTAATCGAGGATGAATCAGAACTGAAAGTCATAGGGGAAGATATGAGCGAAGGACAATGGAAGCCGCATAGATATATCCTGGACCCTGAAGGCCCGTCGCGGTGCGTCGGAGCATATGCGAATGCAGCCCAGCGCGGAATCAAAGTCGTGGCAGATTGGGACAGGGCAGGGCGCTTAGACCTGGCCAACAGGCTCTATTCCGCCGACGGCGCGGCACCGACGATGGTAGGGATGGGGGGAGGGAACCGCGATGTCAAAGTGATCGCGGACGATTCCGGAGAATCCTACGACCGGATGGCGCGCATATATGGTGACGAAGGAAAATCCCCTACGATAGACCAGCTGGGACGCAGGGGAAGCCAGATGATAAAAATCGCGGAAGGCACCGAGGAAAGGGAGTTGAGGGTGAACATCCTCATGCCGCGCGAGTGCTGGCGCCTCATGGGGTTCCCGGAATGGGCTTTCATCCGCGCATCGAGGGTGTCCAGCGAAACGCAGCTCTACAACCAGGCGGGGAACTCGATTGTCGTGGAAGTGCTTATGGCCATATTCCGCGCGATGTTCCCTTCGGCGCCTGCAAGACGGCAGGCCACATTAGAGGAGGCATGCGCATGACGATTGAGGAATTCAGGGAGGAATACGAGAAGAACCTCGGAAGGCATTCGGTGAACTATACCGAATGGTTCATCGTGCAGGGCAAGGAAGACATCTACCGCATCCTGGAATGGTACTCGAACCGCTCCGGAGAACTCAAAGACGACGGCGATATGTCCGTGAAAGGCATATTATATACTACGAACATGGCGGCCGAGCTGAGATTCAGATATGGGACGGTGCGCTATTCCCTGCTATCAGATCCATGCGCCGGCCATTTCGTCGAACTGTGCGTGCCAGGACACTGGCTGGACGGATTCACTGTCCTGCGGAGCAATACCCTCCTCCCCATGCGCCAGCACCTGATCCTCCAGCTCCTCGACAATGACCCCTACTGCGCGCTGAAACGCGGCTCGATAGCCGTCATGACTGTGGCATGCCTGAAAGGGAAGGAAGACGCCGAACCGGCGGACTGCTGGCCGTCTGAGCATGCGTTCTCCGGAGACGTCTGCACCAAATGCGGATTGGTGCGCCGCATTTCCTCTGAGCTGGATTCCGAAAACTGGATGTGGCATGAGTGGCATACCATAAGAAAAAAGAGATACCAGGCGAAGCACAGGAAGTGATGGCTATGGGAGACAAACCATTGCGCATAATGCCTTTGCTTAAACTGACGGACAACGACGATTGGCCTACCCCCCAGAGCCTGTTCGATGCGCTGGATGCCGAATTCGGGTTCACGCTCGATGTATGCGCGGACGAATCGAACCATAAATGCGAACGGTATTTCGACAGGGAAAAAGACGGTCTTTCCCAGGACTGGACCGGAGAGCGCTGCTTCATGAACCCCCCGTATGGCAGAGCGATAGGGCTGTGGGTGAAAAAAGCGGCCGACGCCTCGGAGGCCGGAACCCTCGTGGTGGGAATCGTTCCTGCGCGCACGGATACGCGCTGGTGGGCGGACCATGTGACGAGGGCTTCGGAAGTAAGGCTGGTGACAGGGCGCGTCCATTTCGGTGACAAAGGGCCTGCCCCGTTCGGATCCGCCATCGTTGTATGGGACGGCAAAGGAAACGGCGTCCCAGCGTTCAGGATGGTGAAATATCGATGGATAGAATGCGGAAAATGAACAACGATGAGAGCGGAAACGTGGACGGAGACAGCCTCATGAAACGCCTCAAAGTCATGGGCATTGAAGATTCATGGGCGACATGGGTTTACGATATGGCAAGGGGTATCGGTTGGGTCGTAGCCACATGCATTGACCGGCTGAGGTGCAGTGCGGCAGAGCAGACGAACCCATGCCGGGCGCGCGCTCTGCTCATCGTGGCCGCCAGGATAAAGTGGAAAATACATAAGAGGGCATGGAGCCGCGCGAAACAGCGCGCATGAAAACGTTTTGTGGGCATTCCGCCCACTTCCCCTTCGCTCAGCATTCGCCCGCCACGATGGAGACCCACCCCGCTTTGTACGAGCGGTAAGCCAGGTTGCGTCTGATCCGCTCCTCGGTGAAGTATTCATAGATGTAGTAATGCATGGTCTTGCCTTTCACGAAACCCTTGCGCTCGACAGCATCCCTCGCGCTGTCCATCGTCTTGTAGTATGCTTTGAAGTATTGGCGGGGGCCGTCCTCGATGACGAGCATATATTTGTTCTTCGGCGGCGCTGCTTTCTTTTTTCTGCTGTCTTCTATGTATGGCATTTGTTTACCTCGTATATTGATGTGCTTCTGCATTTTTATATGATGCCGTGGGGTTACTGACTTATCCTATCCAGGTAGTATTGCGGATCTTCCTCCTAAATGAACCTCGGCGTGCCGTCGGTGATGTCGTAGATTGCGCGGATATGGTCCCCCCCAATCTCGCCGGGCATCAGGCAGGCCGCTTCCTCCGGCTCCGCATCGTATTCGAGGATTTCCCCCGTCCTATCGTCGCGTATCGCTATCAGGATTGTCATGAGAACACCGCCCAAAGCACCGCATGGGTGAATGCGACGGCGGATATCAGGCAGACTGTTCCCCAATAGAGGTCGTCCGAATCAATCTCCCTCATCGCTCATCCTCCCGATAGATTCCCTCCAGGCAGTCGGCCGCATGCATAAGGCCGTCCGCTACTTCGCGCGCCTCTTGGGGGTTCAGAAAGAACCATGCTTTGCCGTCGCCGCTTGCCACGAAAAGGACTACGCAGCGCCGTTCCTTCGAGACCTCCACGAAATCGAAACCGCGCCTGACTTCGCTCTAAGGGTAGTTCATCGTCCTCCCCTTCTTCCCTCGGCTCCAGGCGCCTGATCGTGACGCGCACGGGGTCCCCCCTGCCCACGCCGATTACCGGCGCGGCTTCGGTGGCATGCACGGCCAGATTGTGCGATGTGGAAGACGAGATGCGCGCATCCCATGTGACCGAATCGGGGCGGAGCGGCGGGGCTCCGGATTCCTCGGCGGCATCTATCAGGCGCCTGGCCTGGGTGAGCCCGACGGGCGGGGAATCCTCCGGCATGTAGTCGGGGACATGCCAGCCGTCTCCGCGACGGAGGATCACATGGCCGCGGTGGTATGGCGAGCGGGGCATTCAGTCACCCCCCACCTGATAATAGCGGCTGACTCTGATCCAGTCGCCTCCCATCTCATAGACCTCGACGTACTAATCTTCAGGGTCTGTCCGGCCGTCATACCTGACAAGATCCCCTGCGACATAGCCGTGGTACTCCAGGGCGTTGCATGCCTCCATGAAAGCCATGACCAATTCCGGCGGCGAATCGCCCCCGTAGGTATGATGCACGCGGCCGGAGCCGTCGATGATGCGTATGTCCGTCTCAAGCAGCGCGTGCGCGTCGTCGTCCTCCAGAATCGGGCCCGCGTAGCCTGGCGGCATGATCTCCCATTCGGTGATATTCTGCCAGCACCAGAACGTATGCAGATAGCGCGGACACATGATCTTTTCGAGGTCGGCGCCGGGGATGTATGGCAGCTCGATCACCCCGGAGCCGAACGGCCCGGTAATCTTTACGTGCCGCATCATTCGGATTCCTCCATCATGAGGGCGCGATGCGCCCCGGTCGGCTCGTAGTGCGTCCCGTGCTCTCCGTCGATCCTGCGGAGATACGCTTCGATTAATTCGTTCTGCATGTCGACGAAATCTGCGAGGGCCTCCATCGCTTCGGCCTTCGTCCCGAAGTCGAGGTCCCAGGTCGCGTCCGTGATGAATTCGTCCGAATCGAGCCCTATCTCCGGGAGCCCGACGGCGGCGAGCTTCGCGTCCCATTCGCCGAGGCCGTCCCATATGCGGAGGCCCTCGTCGCTCTCGGAGCACCACATATGGCAATCTCCGCAATGGAGATCGTGCCTGAACGCGCACAGCTCGGCCAGCGCCCCGTGCTGCTCCTCGGTGAGCGTCTTCACTTTTGCGTTCTCGGCGTTACGCCTCGCGACGGCCCTATCGCGGGCTTCCCACTCCTCTTTGGTGAGCACAGACATCTCACTCCTCTCCTTCTTCCCGCTTATAGTCGGGTACGGTCCATCCCGAACCCCTGCGGAGAATCACATGGCCCTTATAGTAAGGCGACCTTGACATATCCAAACTCCTCCCTCAGCAAATCCTCGATCTCGTCCCTGAGCATGCAGACGTCGGCATGCGGGATGCGACCTTTCTTGACCCCATCCCTTATCAGCCCTCTGAGGGCTTCGGCATGATAGCCGCGGACCTTCTCCCAATAGTCCCCCTCGACATACTCCTCGACGAAATAATCCGCGCCGATGGGGTTGCCCGCATATCCGCGCTCCGCAAACTCCAGCATGTGGCCGTATGCTTCGTCGATTGCCTCTTCCACCTGGTCGTAGGATTCGGCCTCGTATTCCCTCAGCACGTTGCCGGCGCCGTCAATGATGCGGATGTCCGACACAAAGAGCGCGCGCGCCTCGGCATCGCTCAGAACGCGCCCCTCATCCTCGGTCTCGTTTGGCTCCACATAATCCGGCAGGATCTCGTATGTGAGCGGATATGTCTAACAGAACGCCCCCCAATCGATTCCGCCGTCGGGAAGCGGGGGGAGCTCTATGATTCCGCTACTGAATGGCCCATAAAGCCAGTACCTCGTCATTCTTCCTCCTCCTCGTTCCTTATTGATACGATATGCCTGATGTGCCAGAGATCGACGTCTTCCATGCCGGCCTCCTGATACAGCCGCTCCAGTTCGTCCCATTCCTCGTCTTCGGCTTGCAGGGTTATCCATACCCCGCGGCCGTGGTTGGTCCCGAACAGCGTAAGAACTCCGTTCTTAGCGTCGGAAGGCATGTAATCGTATGAGAACTCCAATTCGGGGCAGAGCCACCCCTGAGACCATACGCAGAGGCCCGTAGGCGTACCGTCGTTTTCGCAGCCGTCCCTTTCAAAGACCCTGACCTTATGGGTCTTGCGCTCGTTTTGGGTCAATCCCTTGCACCAATACTCCTCGGCCGCGGATATGGCTTCCTCCTATGACCCGAAATATTCATGCCGGATATCGATCCCGCGCTCGGTCTCCATTATCCAGTCCCCCATCATTGCATGGCCCCCCTGTATAGTTCGGCCGCTTCCTCGTCATCCATAAGATGGTCGTATTCCTCCACGACCTCCATGCCGTCGCATGAATCCATCAGCTCGTATGTCTTGGGGTACTCCCTTTCCAGGACCTCCCAGAAATCGTCCCCGTCCCATGTGAGTTCGATGACCCCCGATCCGTTGGGTCCGAATATCCTGTAACACCTCGTCATCCCCTTAAACCAGTAGGGCTGGCTGTTTTGGTCCCACTCTTCGCCCAGCTCGTCCATGACGCACCAAATCATGAGGGCTGTGGGGACCTCCCTGACGATGACGTCGACCGCATCCGCGAAGCGGCCCGACAGCCCTGCGCGCGTCTGGATGTCCCCGTTCTCCAGCTCAATCACTGCAATCATTCGCATGCCCCCTGACGGCAGCCGGAATCCGCCACGCTGGGAACGGGGATGCGCAATCCCCTGTCGCACCGGATGTGTCCCTTCGCTAATACCCTCTGGCCGTCCCCGTCGCGCATCGTGATGGTCCAGGCATCCCCTTCCAGGCCCAGCCTGCAGACATATCCTATCGCGCTGTGTTCGGTACTGTATGCGCGGGTGAAAACCCTCCCGCTCGGCTGCTCAATCTCTGCGATGTATTCCACGTTCTTCATTTTCGTCGCCTCCTTATCGGCACTACTACATACACTTGCATATATAAATAATTTTCTATCAAGGGATAACTCCCGTCATTCGGTTTCCTTCGGCTGCTCGACAAATCTGATTTTCCCGTCGGCATCCTGGTCGATTATGCCCTCGGCTACGATCTCCCACGCATCAAAGGCAACCCTCTTCTTGATCCTCCACTTGTAACCCTTAATCCTCCACTTGTAACCCTGTGTTCTCCACTTGTGCAGCCTGTTGATGGCTCCGCGCTCGGTCTTGTACTAAAGAGTAAGGCAAAACTCCTAACCATTGTCAATCTCGGCCGCATAATCGTAGTACCAATCGGCCTCGCTCAATGTGCCACCTCCAGCCGTGCCTGCTATCCATAGCGCGTATAGAATTCAACCTCCTCGCGCGCATAGGCCTCGTTCGACTTCGCATCGATGCACATCCTTCCGGTGCGCGGATTGATGGTAATCACCCTGAGATCGGCATCATCCCAGATTGAACCCGTTGCGATGACGTCTCCCCCCTGCGACAGCTCAACCAGTATTTGGCGCGCTATTCTTAGGGGTGCCATGGACATCGCCTGGAATTCCCTGCGCGCCGCGTCCTCATCGGCATACATCACCGTTCTGTCGATGGATATGCACCCTGCATCGCCGAATATCCTGATGCGGATGGAGAATGGACCCGCAGAGGTCATCATGCCACCTCCGGAGATTCCCAATGGGATTCCCAGATTCCGTCCTCGTCCTCCCATTCGGATTCCTTCCAGATGTCCACCCATTCGGCTCCCCCTCCGTTGGGATAGACCCCCCTGACGCCGTGCTTATCGGAATAGTCGATGAGGATCTTTGCCCACTTGCGCGCCTCAACGATGGTCCTGAAATACCAGATGTCGAAGTCCGTGACCACGACGCACCTCATTGGTCCCACCCCCGGCTGCGCAGGAACTCTTCCCTTCCAATCGTCTGCCTGATTCCATTCTGCTCCATTCTTGTCGCCTCCTTTCTCGGCATATACTATATGCACTTGCATATATAAATAGTTTTTCATGTGACGTCTATACGGCGCAGGACCGTAGGGTGCCGTCCGCGGCTGTCGGTCTCCTCTATCGTGATTGTCCCCGATTCCAGGCCGTCCAGCATCGACGATGCGATGCGTTCGGCGTTCCATGGGTACTCGGCTGCCATGCGCGCGACGCGCGCGCCTGAGCGGTCTCTGAGCGTGACCACGAGCATGCTCACTCCCCCATGGGGAGGAACCACTGGCGGATCGGGAGCCCAGACGGAATGCCCTTGTAGTAGGTCGATGCGCGCCAGAGGAAGACGAAGGTCGCAGGCCCTCCGGCCTGGGAATCGGCCACTATCTCCGAGAAACGGGCTAAGGCCGCCTGCATGGTCGGGAAGTCCTCCGTCACATCGTCGGTCTCGATGACGCATTTCATTGGGCATCCCCTCCGTCGTCTCCGTCATCCGAGACGCCCAGGTTCCAGCCGGATTCCATGACATCCCGTAAGGCTTCCGCCATCTTCGCGGCGAAGTCCCTGGCATCGGTGCCGTGCATCGATATCTTCACGGGACCGCGCGATGTGTCGAATACGATGCGCATCCAGGGCATCCCCATTCCATCGGCCGCCCCCACTTTGATGCCACGGCATTCCCCTATGGCCCTCATTCATGCCACCTCCACGGTCGCGTCCAATACGCAGTTATCCTCGAACCACAGCTCCACGACCTGCACATGGGCGCTCTCTCCAGCGCCCACGGCGGCCAGATAGCCCCTTGCGAATTCAGTCGCGTTCTCAGCGGTGTCGAAGCACAGCTCGGCCTCCTCGATGTAGGCCCCTCCGACGGTGTGCCACCTGTCAATCCAGACGAGCCAGCTCATTCGCTCCCCTCCTCGGTGATGCCCTCGGCGCTCCAGTCGGTCTTCTCCCATATCCGCAGGGCTTCCAGGATCTTCTCGGCGAAGTCCCTGGCATCGCCCCCGGACATGAGCAGGCATATGGTGCCGTGCGCCGTATTGAGGCTCGCCGACAGTTGGGTATCTCCCAGCGGGGAATGCCCGACGCTTATGCCCCCAGGACTTGCTCTGAGTGGGTATGGCACGGGCATTCATTCCACCTCCACATCCATCAGCGCGATGAATATTTCATCCCCTTCCTCGTCCGGAACCTCAACGACGCGCGCGGTCCTGCGCTCGTAGCTCATGCCTGGCTCAGTGACCCAATCTGTCGCGGCCGTGAGTGCCTGCCTGAGATTGAAGTACGTTTCCGTGATGGTTTTGGTCCTCCAATCGTCAACTATCTTGACCGTCATGGTGACTTGGTATCCTGGCATCATTCCCACCCCAGCAGCCTGCATGCAATCTCTTCCCTTTCCGTCTCGGATGGTACCGGGACATTGTGTCTCATGCACCAATGCCTGACCCATCCTGCGGCCGCGGTCCCCAATCCAAAGAACGCTACGTAATTCCTATCGTAGTCGTTGAGGACCTGGGCGCGGAATTCCTCCGGCCCCCCGACCTCGTTTCTGATGCTTCTCTCGATTCCCACATTCTGTTCCATTTTTGTCGCCTCCTTTCTCGGCATGTAGTATATGCACTTGCATATATAAATAGTTTTGGTAAAAGGTTTGGTAGGTCTGGCGCCGGATCAACAGCAGGACTTGATTAGCATCGCGGCCTGATAGAGCGCGCGCGCCTGGACATCCAGCCAGTCCTCCTCGGAATTCGGGCGCCTGGCCCCGTTACGGGTCTTCTTGAGCTCGGATGCGGTGCACAGACGCTCCGCGATGTCGGCGTTGAAGATGAGCGCGCACCCGCCCCTGGAATACTCCTTCCAGTCCTGCGCGCCGTTCAGCAGTCCCCTGCTGAGATTCGACGGGCATTCGTCGGGCAGGCCCTCGACCAATTCAAGTGCGTAGGTCTTGACCCCCTTCGCCCATGCGGAACGTGCGGGGGTGTTCTCGATTCTTGTCTTGAGTTCTTGCTTCCACATTCTTAGCACCTCGTCGGCTGCTTCCAACCGGCAAGTAGTCTATGCACGAGCAAGTATTTATAACTTTCTTTCGATAATGAACAAATGTATGCTACGATGCGCACATATGGAAAAAGGTAAGAGGTTTGGTCCGGAGATTCCGGACGGCTCAGCAACAGGATTCGACCAGCCGCGCGGCCTGATAGAGCGCGCGCGCCTGGACCTGGAGCCAGTTTTCGCGGCTGTTCGGGCGCTTGGCTCCATTCTCGGTCTTTTTGAGTTCGGACGGGCTGCAGAGGCGTTTGGCTATGTCCCCGTTGTAGATTAGGGCAAGCCCAGCTTCGCTGTACTGCTTCCAAGAGCTCGCGCCGTTCAGCATATAGCGCTCGACATTGGACCTGGTATAATCGCCTCCGTTCGGGAGATCGTCGACGAGCTCCTTCGCGTATTTCAGAACGCCTTTGTCCCAGGCGGATCTTCCGGTTCTCTTTGCCAGTCTCTTCTTTATCTCAGTCTTCGTTGCCATATCTATTCTCTCCTATGCAATCATTTCTTTCCGGGAGGCTTTGCATACACTTTATAGACAAAGGGCTCAGTCTCCCTGCTGGAAGGTTTTTTGGCCTTATTCTCGGCCTCTATCCTGCGGCTGTTGAGGATATTCGCGGTATGGACCTCCGAGCTTACCAATCTCATGAGCTTTGGCACTTCCGATGTGGGGTGCACGCCGCCCAAGCTCATATAGAAAGGCATCTTCTTCTCGGCTGGAATCTTTATGGTGCAATGTATGCGCCAGCCCGACTGCGAAGCGGGATCTTTGCTTGGCTCGAATTCCAAGCTCATCAAAGTATGGATGGGCCCTTCCTCGAAGACTATGCCATATGCGCCGGTAACAGATTCGTCTATGCCCGACACATTTCTAAGCCCTTCTTTCCTTGCGATCTCCAGCAGCTTCCTGATGTTGAAGTCGCTGCGTTTGGAACCGTCGGCGGGCGCCTTCGAGGTCTTGCGCTTGGCGGCGCGGCGCTTCGCATATGCGGCGTTTAGGGCGCTTTTGGTCTCGCTGGATAAACGGACGCTGTATCTCGATCCGAACGAATCCAGGGATTTTACCTTGGAAGGCGGCGAAGTGCAGACCCCTTTCCTGCTGGATGCCATCGTTGCCCCCCCCATTTCTTTGAATAGGTCATAGCATTTCCGTAGGCTTTTTCCATCAATGCCTGCATTTCATTCTGATTCGCTGAAGCATTATGCCAACTGCTTGAATGCGTGCCGCCTCTCGGATCAGTGATGACCCATCCTACAAGCCATTTTCCGGAATATACGTCCAGCGTGAATTCCATTAGAGCCTTGGTCTTACCGATGCTGAAACGCATGAGGAAGGAATTTTTCCCGTCTTTGGTTATGCTTGTTTTGACGGGGATTATCTTGGCCCATGCAGACAGCTTTTGGGCTGACAGCGCATTTCTAATTTTCATTTCTGCGTCATCGGCGCAGCTTTTTGCCAGATGGATTATTTGTATGCGGTCATAAGCGGACGCGAATGCCGCAAGCTCCCTGTCGGATGTGAGACTATCTCCCTTATAATAGCAGAATCTTGCATAAAAATCCGGGTCTATTCTGCGCGATAGCGCCTTACCGCGAGCCACCAGCTTCCAGTACGGATCCCTGCGGTCCCCTGTCTTATGGAAGAGGTCGTTCGATTCGAGAAGCACCGTATAGGCCGTCTCGTATCTGTTCTCGAAGGTTTTGAGCGCATTGCTGGCGCTGCGCCTTTCCGCGGTCCTGCGCTTCGCATAGACCGAATTGATGGCGCCCTGGGTCTTGCTGGAAAGATTCGGGCTATATTTTGCGTAGGATTCTATCTTCCGGACTTTGGGTGGCGCCGACCCGCACACCCCTTTTTTGGTCGATCTGCGCGCCGCCATCGCGCTCCCCCCTTGGCGCATTCCATGAGGTCTTCGCATGCCCTGGCCATAAAATGACGCAGCTGGGCTTCGTGGGGGTGGGTCTGATATGTTTTGCTGGTATAGATTTCCCTGCTGTTCTCCGGGGGTCCGCTCCATATCGACCAGGACACCATCCAGTATTTGTCTCCCTTCGCCCACTTGTCGATTACCATGATCGCCCTGATGCGTCTCTGGTTAGGCGGAGAAAAACGCAGGAGAAATGCGTACATGCCTTCCTCCCAGCTGATTTTCGGCTTGATTGGAAGGTCTTTGGCCCATTCATTCAGTTCCTTCACTGAAAGCCCCTCCCTGCTTTTGGAATCAATACTGTTCGCGGCGCGGCGCGTCGCATTGGCGCGTTTTGCGGTCCTGCGCTTCGCATACGCCGAATTTATGGCATCCTTGGTCTTGCCGGACAGACGGACGCTGTATCTGGGCTGGAATGATTCGAGCTTCCTTACTTTGGTGGGGGGTCCCGAAGGACACACCCCTTTTTTGGTCGATCCGCGAGCTGCCATGGCACCGCCTCAGTAGTAGTGCTTCTGGCTGCTGTAAATGTGGTCCGAGAGCCATTCCGCGAGCTGCTTGCGGCTCATCTTCCTGTAATCGCGGCGCTCGTCCTTGATGCCGTAGTCCACGGCCTCGGATCTCAGCTCGTCGATGGACCATCCGCGATAGGTGTCCATGGCGGATTCCCTGCGGTAGTCTTCCATCGCGCTCAGATAGCGGTAGTAGTCCCTTTCCGACGGCCTGTCGCTTTTGGCTCTCGTCCTCTTCGCGGCCGGCTTCTTCGCGGGAGTTTTTCTGGGCTTCGGCGCGGCCCTGCGCTTCTGCGCCTCCCTGCGCTCCATCGCGCGTTCGTTGGCCCTCTTCAGCCTGGCTTCCCTGCGCTCCTCGGATGTCTCTTTGCGCTTCGCCCTGCGCTTCTCCTTGGCCCTTTCCTCGCTCTGTCCGAGCGCCGTAAGGCCGTAATGCCTGCGCCTGGTCTCAAGATACGTCTTGTAGGACCTCGGCACTCCGTCGGGGTCTCTGCGGCCCGGCCTGCCCCCTCCTACTGGCCTCCCGATCGGGACCTTGGTATGGCGCCTCTCGACGATTCCGTTCTTCTATTCGCACGTTACCCTGAATGCCTGCGCCCTTCCCTTCCTGGCCGTTATCTTCTTCGGCTTCTTTCCTGTCTTCTTGGATGTCATCATAACCACCTGTTGATTTCTCTTATCGTCTTCTTGACAGCCTTTTTGCCCTTGGCCGCCGCCTTCTTCGCGGCTTTCCTTCTCGCCGCCTTCTTTTTCGCGGCTCCGCGCTTCGGCGCCGCGGCCTTCCTGGGAAGCACCGTGTCCCCCTTCTCCCACTCCATGCCGCCCCTGCGGCCGGAGGTGTCATGGATAGTTACGTCGTATTCGTCCGAGAGCCTGTCCGCCGCCTTCTTCGCGGCCGCGAGGGTGACATGCTTCGAGACGTCCCTCCACTTGCCGCGCGGCTTCTTCGCCATCACAATATATGCCATGCTATCATCCCACCAATACGCTCCATGTCTGGATCACTCCGAGGATGCCCGCGATAATCAGCACCGGCCATACGCTCAGCCCTATCGCTATCAGCGACGTATAGAACGACACCGAGAACGCGATGCTTGCCAGGGTTCCTGCGAACCCCGTAAGGCCGTGGTCCTCCAGATGGAACGTTAGCAGGCTTATGGTCGTGTCCAGAACCTTGTCGGGCGCGAACCCTGCCAGAGACAGCCCGCTTTCTGCGTTGGCTTCCACGGAAGGCGACGTTACCATCACATACCAATAGCCGTTGTTGTAGCATTCCTCGACGGTATAGGACTGCATCGCAACGGGGTGCATTTTGATGTAGACGTGCATATCGACCGCATTGAACGTCATGTCGAATTTGGCGCTCATCGTGGCCTGGTTGAACGCGGCCAGAATCTGCGGCGCGGTGATGTAGGCGATCCCCGAATCCGAACCGCTCAGGATTAGCTGGCCGCTCAGACCGTCTCCGCTGTATCCCTGCCCTGGATACCCATACCATATCAGGGAAAGGCTGGATGTGGTGCGCTCCACATGCAGGCCGTTGGTGGCATCATACGACCTCAGCGGCTGGAAGGCATACCTCCAGCCTGAGTAGTCATACTTGAACGTGCCGTTCTCCATTTCCTCCTTGGTGCCGGAGGTGAAAAACACGTTGCTTTTGTAGAAGCGATCCATCATGACCATGGAATATAGCGAGCCTTCCGACGGGTTTTCGGCGGTCCCCAGCCTCACGTCCATCGAATCCGACGCCGTATAGTAGTAAAGCCCCGTGTCCGGGTCCAATGTGGCCGTGAATGACTGGCCTGGAAGCCCCGCAAGCTGGGAAGGCGTTGTCTCGGCTATTTTTGCGCCGTAGATCCATCCGTCCTCCGTGGTCCCCCAGCGGTCGGACGCGGCGCCGTCGGAGCCTACCCCCATAGGGGTATAAATCCCGGTCAGACCCCATATCTCCTCCGAATATGGCTGGGAACCTGTGAGGGATTCGTAGCTCCCCAGAAGGTCCCGCATCTCGTCGGACATATTCTGTCCGCCGGGAAAGAAAACGGAAGTGAGGGATGCGAGCAGCAGCATCGAGATTATGCTGTAAGTCAGCGCGCCTTTTACGAAGTGCTCATTGACGAGATTGCTGAGCATCCCTCCTCGCCTCCGTTCAGTTCCTCTTCCAGAGGATGGATGCGGCTATGGCGACGACTACGCCGGCAATCAGCAGCACCGGTATTATGCCGACAAGGGTGTTCACGATGCCGTTGTCCGATACTCCCGTGCCGGTGTACTCCACGGGCGCGATGAACCAGAGGTCGGTCCTCGGATCTGAATCGTCGCCCATCGTTATGGTTGCGCCGGTCACATTGTAAACGCCGCCGTTGCTGATGGTGTAGGTAAAGGCAAGGGTGGTGGTATCCGTTACCTCGTGCGCTTCTCCTGTCGTCACATACGCATAAGCGGTGGTCTGCGAAGTGACGGTGCCTTGGGTGTAGATGCGGAGGTTTTGGCTCAGGGAGTTTATCAGGTTGAAAGTTACGATCTCCGAACTCTGGTTGGTCTTGAAGGCCTGATATCCGCCGTAATCTCCTGTCTTCGTGATGTACCACAGATCCCCGGTGATCGTGAAGTTCGTGGCGCTGCCGCCGCTGCGGGTGTATGAAAGCTGGCCGCTTTCCATCTTGATTTCGACTACGTCGGAGAAAAGGCCGGTAGGCGTCACGACCGCAATCTTCCCCGTCGATGCCGTGGGGAATTTGAAGCCTTTGTTGTCGTCGATGCTGAACACCAGCGGGAGGCCGACGGCCCTCGGAATGTTCATGGTGGTGGAGCCCGAAGTCCATGTCGTTACCCCGTCGCTGTCGCAGGAGATCGTGAAGTCGGGGACCTCTGCCAGAGGCGCCGTAGCAAAATAATAGCTCGTATCATTATCAAAATCTCCCTGGACGGTTCCGAGCCCGGAGATTATAGGGACAACGACAGCCATAACAAGGATTACGCTGACGATTGCCCCCATCATGCTTTTCATTTCCATTTCAATACCTCTTTTGTCTATATTGGACGATGTAAACTGCTATTGCCAGGATCCCTCCGGCGACGAGCACGACAGGGATGATCTCTATCAGAGTGGACAGCACGGTCGGTTTTTCGACATAGTCGGCGCACGCCTTTCCGAGCGCTTCACCGATGATGTTGTCCCCCGGCTGCGTGTAATGGTAGGCATCCGACAGCATGCCGTTTGCGGCCGTGAATTCGAGCGCCGCATAAGTGGCCACGGTGATGGTGTCGGGATGATCCGCCGCGAGCTGGCGCTGTGCCGGCGCCATGCCTTTCTGCGTCAGGCTGATGTAGCAATGGCCGAATTTCGCGCCGAGGCCGCCGTCGAGGATGGCGTCATGCATCTTCATGAAAGACTGCATGTAAGCGGCCTTGGATGTCCCGTGGGTGCCGTCCGATTCGCCCTGGATGAACATATAGGCGTAAGTCCCCGATGCCACGAAGCATCCGGAAGCCTCTATGCCCTGAAGGGTGGTGATGACTGCGGTCCTCGCGCGCACCCAATTGGCTCCGTCCTCCGGCACGAACGTGGATATGCGCGTTCCTCCGATGGCAGAGTCGACGAGAAGCATCTTGCGGCCCGTCTCTTCGTGGTAGGCCGCCGCAATCGCGGGCATCTTGTCTCCGAGACGCGGAGATCCGTCCTCAAGGCTGAAGCTCATGACCCTGTTTATCGATGGGCTGTCCCACTGCGAGCAGGATTCGGGAGTTCCGTAATAATAGGCTGTGCCAGGCACCGGCTTGGGGTCCAGAACCTCCGTGTCGGCCTGCCCCGGACGGTAGTTGGCATTCGACTGCCCTATCAGGAGGAAGACGTCGACGACGGCCTTCTCCACGTTCACGTTCTTTACGGTCCCGTCCTCATGGGTGATGGTCCCGCTTCCCATGCCTTTCGCATGCACCATCTGGACCCCCGAGATCTCTACGAGTTCGAGAGACCCGGAAACAGCGGAAACGCCGCCCTTTATGTCGGATACCGCTTTGTAGTCATCGTATTCCCA
The DNA here is from genome assembly GCA_045537855.1 of Oscillospiraceae bacterium. GTDB lineage: Bacteria > Bacillota > Clostridia > Oscillospirales > Oscillospiraceae > UBA1774. The sequence goes on along the minus strand of JAZSQG010000272.1, from coordinate 14,842 downwards.
TTCCGGGGTATGGAGCTTTCCGGGGGAATAGTTGTCTATGACGGCTCCGAGGACCGTCAGTGCTATCACCAGCACTATGCCGCTCGCTATGACGCGCCTTACATCCATGTCACTCACCGATAGTCTTCTTTGCGACGGTAGCCAGACCTAAGACCGAGACTACGATGAGTATCATTGCCAGATCCGAGGTCAGGATCCCCATCATGAGGAAAACCAGCGCAAGCGGTATGCTGATGACCATCGCCGCGAACGTGTTTTTCTGGAGGACCACGAAAACGACCGCCATTATCACCGAGAAGATCACTATCCCGGCGACGTTGATGTCCCCTGAGAAGAACGAATCCCCCAGAATGTCCTGGAATTGCTGCAACGTAATCATAGTATCAGCCAGCAGACCCCGGCCGCGCCGAATATGATTGCCCAATCGGCGCCTTTCGTATAGCCCCAATGCGTTCCGACTATGCCGCCGACGATTGCGACGCCCATGAAGAAGATGAGGGTCTGCCCTTTGTCCCAGCGGAAGATGCCTTCGGTGAAATCGCTGATCTGGGTGCTTTCTGCCGCCTTATTCTCGCCGATATAGAAAAAGGCGGACGGAGCCCAGACCCCATCGAGCGTCATTGCCCAATCGGTCTCGGCTTCCATCACCGCAATCCAATCGCCGCGCTTCGTCTGCGCCCAGATCACTCCGCTGTCCAGAGTTTTCCCGTTCTCATAGATCGCAGGCTCATAGGTCACTCCCGCGACCGAAGCCGAAGGTCCGGCCGTAGAATACCATCTGAACGTTATGCCGTTCAGCTCGTATGCGTCGCCTGCGATAGTGATGGTCAGCGCATCCGCATCCACGGGAAGGGTTATGGAATTGCCTCCGGAAGTGAAAGTCACTGAATCGCCCACCGCCGCCGAGCTCCCTATCATGAGGGAAGCGGCGGAGGTGCCAGGGAACGAACTCAGAATGTCTATCATTCCGTTCTGGAGGTAAAGCCCCCCTTCGGCAAGCCTTATGGTTGTCGATACCACGGACATACGGAGGTTTGCTCCGGTATCCCTCGCACTGAAATGGCTTATAGTCCCCATATCCAGTCCGGGTCCCGTCACATATATTTTCCCCGCTGGCCCCAGCACATTCTCGTAGGATGTGAAGGATGTGAAGGCCGTCAGCGGATATGCTGTGGCTGTTGCTCCCTCCACCCTGACGAGTATGGCCGGCCAATTTCCGATGGGTACATTGGTCTCGTCCGGGATATCCAATGCCCATTCTCCGGATTCATATAGGACCCTCAGACTTCCGTTTCTCTCCGAGCCGTAGAAAACGAACTGAGCCGACCCGTCGCCAGATGATGGCCTTACCAAAGCGATTGAAACAGACACATTGTCATGATTGTTGTTCCAGTACGCCTTGTCGTATGTGTGCGTGGTGGTCTCGGTTGTCTCGGTCGTATAGGCCATGGAAGCCGTGATCGTCTGGCTGCCCTCATAGGTCATGACATAGGGGTCCTGGCCGTCGTTGTAAATGGTCAGGGAATACCTGTATCCCGCCGCGAGGGTGGCGGATGCGGATATCGATTCGTATGTCGCAGGCCCTGTGAAGGTTCCGAGCGCCGTACTTCCGGATGAAATGGCCCATTCGCCGGAAGCGCAGCTTATGTTCATGGTTGCGCCCGATTGATCGTCGCCGACGGCAATGACTGCCGTCCCTCCATGCGGGGTAAACATTATTGTCGGATAAAGTGGGCTGTCTGCTTCGTAATAGGCATGGACTGTTCCGAGCTGTCCCGGCGCCCCCTCCGACTGGTATGTGATGTCTATGGTTGCGCTGCCGTATCCGAGGCCGTTGGGAGGCACCTCTACCACGATGGAAGGCGATTCCGACGTGGGATGGCTTACCTCGATGACTTCAATCATTTCGTATGACCCAGATTTGGGCGTGAAACCGTAAGCTGGATCCAGGAAAACCTGCTGGCTTCCCTTCGATTTGATGAATGAGACCGAAACCGATCTGTCCGCCTGCCCATTGATTGACGCATGGCCAAAAACAAGATAGACATCCTGGATGGGATATGCCGCATCGCCGATGACGGCGGAGCGCTCGACCCTTATCGCTGTGACCGATGTCGAATAGGCCGAGGCGCTAAAGGTCTCAACGAGGTGGTTCGTCCCTCCCTGCGTCGATGTATTGAAGGTTATGTCTCCGACCGCGAAAGCTGGATAATTGCTCGAGCTGACTGAGACATCGAAATAATCCCAATCGCTGAGGCCTGCATATTCCACGATGTCGGACAGCGGCACGGCGAATGCGCCGGTTGTGCGGACGTCTCCGATCTCGGCGACGGTCCACACTTCGTAGTTATACAGCCCGGCCCAATCCGGCATGGTTCCATACGGCACCCCGTCGAACGAGAATCCCGTATTCGGCATGCCGTCCGTTGAAGTCGCGGCAACGTTCACGGATGCGTTTTCATACACTGTGGCCGTTGTATATGCCTGGTATATGTTGGCGCGATCCGTCTGCCTATAATCGACGGCCTGGATATGCCTGTTGTTGTAGGCAACTTTGTCCGACCATCCCGTTATATTCGATGAGGGGTCATATTGGATGTCCATGTCGGCCTTGTCGCCCTGGAAAGCCGCGCCGATGTCGGTGACGTACTCCCATTCTGTCTCGCAGACCGTCACGGTCTCTGCATTGAGCAGATAGCCGCCGAGACCGGCGGCCAGAATGCCCAGTGCAACGCATAATGCTCCAAATGAACCCCTCATGCTGTCGCCGCCTTAACTGCTCACTCGGTGCGCTTTACCATTATGGAATAGACAATTCCGATGATGACCGCGACCGCCAGCATCACGGGAATGATGCTCACCAGCGTGTTGATGATGTCGGCGTTGTCTCCGGTCGCTGCGGGCATTCCGTTAATAATGGGAATGGCAACGGCGCAAAGCATGATCACGGCGACGACTGCCTGCATAGCTATCTTTGAAAAATTACCAACAGAATCACTCATTTAGAATTCCTCCTTAATTATCTGCTGCGGAGCGCGAACCCTCTCACGATGGCGATTATCAGGCCGATTATAGCCATAACTACTACAAGCCCGATCAGCGCCTTCCACATATCCAAATCGGTTTTCTGGACGTGCGGATAATTGGTCTGGGTGAGATTGCCCAGCATGTTCGCAACAGTAGGAATGACAAATGAGCAGACCAGAATCGAGCCAAGGCCGGCCGCAATGCAGCCGGTAATGACCTTATCTAATGCATTGTCATCCATAATTGTGATATTTCGTATCAAAATTTAATACAATGCATCATAAATGTTTCTTTTTAGGTAAATGTGGCATCAACGCGGCCGTATAGGCTTTTTTTCTCGCTTTCGCGTCATCGAACTAAGCTCCCGGTACGCCCGGCCAATAATGCTTCATATAAACGTCGCGGTCGCATTTGGTTTCCTCGCAGAACAGGTCGGGGTCATCGGCCATCCCATATACCGCTGGATCGCATGCGCTCCACTCGATGTAAACGCATGGATTGGCATAGTCGATTCCTTCCGGGGAATCGGCATTGGAATAGGCCATCCAGCGTTCCTGCATGCGCGGATCGGCGCGCGTGCGCATCGCGGCATTGTTTCTGAGGTCATCGACTTTCATGACCTCTTCGAGCTTCCCCTTTATCGCATTCCGCAGCCCAGGTCTTTCGCCGTTCTCAGCCCTGCGCGCCGCCATAAGTTCCCTCATTCTCTTTCCCATCATAACATCCTCATTACCATCCACGCACCGACTATTACCGCAACCGCGATGATGAGCAGCTTCTGCCATTCAATAGGTTTCCTATCGAGCTGGCCGAGGGAATCATAACCCTTTTTGATTCTGTCATCATGATAATAGCAATAATATCCGCGCGCATCGAAAAAACTGTGCGGCCCGAAGAATTCTCCGTCCTCGTCTTTCTCTGCTTCCGGATCCAGATATTCAGGAATTTCGGGGTCCATCTTGACAATGGCCCATTGGTCGCGTCTCCCGACGATATGCACGGCTTCCTCCGGCAGTTGGCTCTGCTTCATCCTGGCAATCGTGTCGATATAGCCCCAGTCCACATCATAATCGCGCTCGAAAGTGTGGAGGAAAACTTTCGGGTCCTTCTTGCGGTTCCTAAGCTTCTCTATAATGTCTTTGAACAAAGCTCAGCCCCCGATGAATGCCCAGACGATGACGGCGGCGGCTATTATGCCCCCCAGCATCGGGTAAATCATATTGTAGGTGTCGATTGCCTTTTTCATTATCCCGCTGTTGGGATGCAGCGGATGGGAATTGCGGACGATGTGGATCATCGGGATTATAGCTTCCTGATGGTATGAAACGTCCCCCACAATGTCGTAAGGCGCGCCGGAATTTTCCCTGAATACCTGTACCTCATCATATGCCACCGCACCGTCGGGCTTGATGGTCTTGAGACGTATGAAACATTCCGGCATTATGGGATATATGCTGCGCTGATGCTCGAAAAATACTTTCCCGTAGTCCTTTTTGGCTATCGTGCATATATCGACGAAATTGTTTGCGGCGATTATCACTTTCATGCTTCGATCTCCCCTTCCTCCCCGTTGCGCATGATGAAATCGTCAACCAAGCGCCTTTGGGCTTCTCTTTTGTAATCCTGATATTCGTTCCATAGCTGCGGCCGCGGCATCTTGTAAATCCCCCAGGCCAGCGGCTGCCAGAAAACAGAGGTTTTGAACGTGCTTGGTTTGGATTTTGCGAACAGTTTGAAGAAACCGCGCTTAGAATATCCGGGCAGGGGGGACTTCTCCCCGCATACGACGAGAAAATCCACATGATCGTCGCGGATGCGGTTGTTAAGGCTTCTGAGTTCGGGAATGCATATGAATGTTGTCATCCCCCTGGAACGGAGGGTATCGAAAAGAACAACGATGTCCGTGGCCTCTTTCGTACCGTGGCGGTTGGAATTGAGGATTACGGAGCCTTCGTCGAACCAGTTGATTTTGCTCACGGCATCCTGGGGCTGCGAAAGCTTGGCGGCCAGATCCTGGTTGGTATAGATATAATTGCCATCGAGCAGAAAATAAGGGTCCATGAGATAGCATTCGTTCAAAGCCCATGCGCTCTTCCCTGAGCCTGTCCCCCCGATTACCGCAACGACGTTCTGGTATCCGGCCTTTACCCTGTTCCTCAGTATCCCAGCGAAAACCTCCGGCAAATCCGAATAGATTGGGAGCGGCGGCGTGTCTATGGCAGAGACGCCTACCTTGTGCAGCTTCGCATGGAGCCGCGGATTCCAGACGAGAATCCCTGACGTCATTCGTCCTCCTGAACAGGATAGTCAAAAGGCTGGACGCCTCCGCCGCCGTCGAAAAACTCCGCGGGCATCTGGCCCCCCGCCTGGACTATCCCGATTATCTCCTGCCTTCCCTTCCCTCCGGAAGACACGGCCAGACGTTCAAGCCTCTCTATGGCTCCGATTATGAAATCGCACTTATAGCGCGCATAATAGCTTATTCCCGCATCGATGGCGCCGATTATGTGGCGGTTGGTCCTGGTCACGATCTCCAGGCGGCGCCCTTCGGTTGTCATGAGATAGCCAAGTCCCCTTGACACTGGCGGATCGGGGGACCGAGGCTCCGATATGACCGGCTCGTCGAAAAGATCCGAAGCTTTCTTGCGTGCCATCAATCTTTCCTCCCTGAGAATGTCATGCCCCATACCGAGAATGCCATGACGCAGAATTGCGGCGCGATAAGCATTATCGTCTCTTCGTTGCTGGCCCCTTCGGAAGACCACATCACCCATAGGATTGAGGTCATGCTCAGGGCCATGGCGAGAGTGAAAGCGCGAGAAGGCGCTTTTTTGTAGAGCAAGCATGCGGCCCCTATCGCCAATGCCGCTATGTAAAGCACTAATCCCGGACCTTCAAGCATGTCTCCGCAATCGTTCCAATCACTCTTAAATCTGTCGGCGCGACGTCTCTAATTAACTATATACTATATTGGAAAGGTGCTATTTCGGCGGAAAAACGGGATTAGAACCCCATAAAAATAATAAAATATGCCACAAATATAATTATATGATATTAATATCATTTATATTTGTGTTGCATACAATATATTTATTATACCATGAAAAACATGCGAAATCATGCAGAGAAATCTCCGCTACAACGATGAACAGAACAACGGCTTCTTTGCGAAGCTGCGCGCCTTCGGCACCAGATCGATAGGCGTCACCGTCCCCTCGACGATGCGCAAGACGCTCAAACTATACCCAGGGCAGATCGTCTGGGTTACGGTTTCCGTCGTGAAGGTGGAAGACGAAAAAGGGGCTGCGGAGGCGCAGAAATGAGCAAACGCATCGAAGCAACGCTGCATGTCTCCGGCATCCTCGTCACCCTGGCCGGGCTGCTGATAAGCTTCGTGAACGGCGACTGGATGCCCTGGATGCTCGTGTTCGGCGCCATAACGCTGGCATACGCCCACATGGGAAACTGGATGCTCCGCGTCTGGCGGATGCGCGACCTGAAAGACAGGGAGGGAACCGCGGATGCCGAATGACGGATGCCGCCTCACCTACTCGGAGGGCAACAAAATCAAGAAGGACGCGGCAAAACCCTATGCCAAAGCCGCGATGGCGCTTCTGCTGATGGGCATCATCGGCGGGACCCTTTTCTTAGGGTACGCAGAACTGGACGACCGTTACCATATATCCGACCATGACAAGCTCGACGATCTGCTCGACGGAGGCACAATCTCGCCCGAACTCCACGAATATCTGCTGCACATGGTGAATGATGATAAGGTTTTGTTTGGGATGAACATCATGATATGCCTCACTATTGCGGCCTGGGTAATGGAGATAGTTGGCGGAATAGAGGCGGAGAAGGCGCTGGCCGAAGCCAACCGCAAGAAAGGTGATGCGGATGAATGACGGCACCAAGGCAAAGCTGATGATGGCAGGGACGCTGATGAACAAGGCGATGCCCTGGGCAATCCTGGCATGCACAATAATCCTCTGCGTTGCCATATGCAACTTACTGAGGGAAGCCCTCGACCGTTACAGCGAATCCATGGACGCCCTCAAAGAGCTGGCAGAGGCCGGCGCCGTCCAGCCTGAGATTGTGGGGGCATTCGAGGGTCTTGCGGGGGTGACAGTAAGCCTGTTCCTGCTCATAATGGCATTGATGATCCTGATGAGGAGGCGGAGGCAATGAATGACATGCCCGATAACCCCGACTTCATCGACCTCATAAGACTTCTCATGCCGATAAGGCCGATGAGGGCGCGGGCCGAAGCCAGCCGCAAGAAGAGCGATGCGGATGAACGGCGGAAAGAATTATGATGCCGCTTTTCCTACTGCTCCTGTGCATGATAAGGCTGAGAAATTGAAGCTGAGCATAGAAGTGATTATTTCGATTGCAATCATGGCGCTTCCGGCTGTGCTGTTCATCCCTCTTTTCACATAGCCGATAGGCTGGGAAAAGAGAATCCTTGCCGTCGGATCCTATTTATTGGGATTCGCATATTGTGTCTATTATATAATAGAATATGACAGAAACAACCCTTAAATCAGTGTCTCAGCCTGACCCTGGCTGTATATTGCTTCGGAGGATCGGAGGCCGGAACCCCCCTCCACTCCGGGCATTCTCCGCACGGGCAGGCCATCGGCACTGAGCAATCGAGAACCGTGATGACGCAGAAACGCCTGGGATCGCATGCGCGGCATGTGTAGCGCATGGCGGCGGCCGGCGGCGCGTCATAGAAATCCAGATCGTTCGGATTCAATCCATCACCATCGGACAAATCAATGCCTTATAGCGCTCGATGAGATAGCGCGCGTCTCTGAGGCATGCGGAAGCTTCGCCGCCGTCGGTGTCGGTGCCGACCCTGAGCATATAATCGAGGCTTTGGAGTATTGAATCGGCGAGACCGTATGAATAATCGGGCAATTCAAATGGCATGGCTGATATATTGATTAAGAACGATATAAAATAGCGCGACGGTGGGTAGGCCGTCGCGCCGAAGGTGCCTTATCCATGGTTCCGTGGGGCCGGCGAAAGTATGGACATGCAACACGGCCCCATGGATGCGATGCTTTGAAGGATTAAATATGTCACTGAAGGGGTAAGGCCGGGCAGAAAGGAGGCGAAGCTGATTAGACTGCACGAAACCCGGCCCATGATTGGAAGGCGGTTCCGAATTAAATATGTCCCCATGGGAGGAAGGGATTGCGCACAAAGGAAACCCCCCATGGGCATGTCGCTGTGGAATGAGGCAGCGACATTACGGAATAAGATGGGTTGGATATATACATCACTGGCAAAGGCCCGGACGTGGAAATAACGACAAAAATCCGTCCGAGCCTCGGCCGCATGTCGGACCCGCTGAGCGCGCCACATGCGACCGCCATTCCGATGGCTTTTCGTGCATAAAAAGGTAGGGGGAAACGTGTAAAAAAAGCAATCCGTGGTTGATGTTCGGGAGACGGTTATACGTCTCTCCGGACAAACAGCGATCCGAAGCCGCAAGAATGTGGAAGAGCGGTCCGAATGTCACCCTGCAAGAAGGTCATGGATCTCGGCCATATTAAATGTTTCCATTTTGGAAACATATCGGCAATCGTCGTTGGAGAACAGGAAACAAGGGTGCAAAGCATTCCGTCGGAATATTCATATAGGCATCGCGGCAATTTACTACGTCATGTATTTTGGACCCTTTGCCCTTCCTACCTGGACGTGGGGACAAGGAGGGGAGTATGAGGGGGGGATAGGGGAGTGCAGGGGGTACTCGATTTTTCATTAGTTCTGTCTCTGCTCCGTCCCTGCTTAGCACAGAGTTAAGGTTTATATACATCGGCTGCGATATGCTGACCGACGGTGTGGAAGCCGTCGGAGGCGAAAGCCGTGAAAAACAGCAAAAGTATGTTCGGGTTAGCGAAAGCTAAAGCCATCGACTATGGCCCTCGGCAGTATGGGAAATGCGCAGGGTTCTATCTGACCAAAACGGAGCTGAAAACGCTCTTCATCGAAGAGGGATTCAATGTGTCCCGCCCGACGATGAACAATTACATCGGCGTATGGCGCGAACTGAACTACGTCTATGCGGTCAAGCAGGACGGATTCGACGAGCCGGTCTTCTTTTTCCTGCTCAATGAAACGGAAGACGGGCGCTACATCTTCGCCGCGGAAAGGTCGTACCCCACGCTCCACTGGTGGAGCGGAGTGAAGGCGGTGATGTCGTGAAGAGCTCATCGACCATGCTGGATCTGGCAAGGTCGCGCGCAACCGCGCTGGGACCGCGCATCTGGAACGGCAGGAGGTGCGGAATCTTCCTGACCGTCTCCGAACTCAAAGAACTCTACGACGATGAGGGATTCAACTGGAAGGGTACGGCGATGCGGCGCCACATCGGGCAATGGATGGGATGCAGCCTGGTGGCCGCCGAAGGACCTCTGGCTGTCCCCGCCACTGCCATCTGGTTCGACTGCCCCGCCGAACTCAGAACGCGCATGGCGCTGGTATCCGAGGGATGCGGAGGGCGCCGCGTAGAGACGATTATAACTTCCGAATGGCCGTCGCTCAGAAAAGCGCATGGCATCCAGGAAATGCTGGAGGCGAAGGCATGAAGCAGGACATGACTACAAAGGCCCTCATCGTGGACCTCATGTCCGACGGAAAATGGTACTGCTCCGAGGACATCATGCGCGATCTGGGGATAACCAAAGAGGCGACGAACTCCGCCCTGCGCTGCATCATGAGGGAAGGGCGCCTGGAACGCAGGGACAACTGCGCGATAAGGCGCCGCTGGCTTTACCGCTTGATAGAGGTGAGCCAATGAGTTCCGGAGACGTCCATACGCTCGTTGCCGATTTTGTGTCGGAATGCTGGAAGGTCAAGGGCAAAGCGCGGCGCATTTCGGTACTGTCCGTCCGGAGAAAATGCAACATGCCGAACACCCCCGAAGGGCTGGCGCAGGCCAGGCAAGAGATTGTCAAAGCGATGGAAACGCTGGAAACGGCGGGGATGGTTGCCTGGTTCAAGGTCATGCCGGTAAAAGAAGGCGGACCCGAATGGGTTGTGTTCATGCTGCCTCCTTACAAACTCCGCTCGAAGGGGGTGCATTGATGGCCGCGCTGACAGCCACCTTCATAAGCTCCCAGCGCTGGGAGAGGAAGTCGGGCATCGATATAACGGTGAACGATGACACCTACGCGCTGACCGACCGCCAGGCGAACCATCTGGCCAGGACCATCATAAGCGACCCCTGGCGCGCCATTTAGGTGAACAGCATCACCGTCCACTCCGTCACAGATTATATCAGGAAGGGCGGCTCCGTGGCCGTGGAGGAGGTCGTGAGGGCTTTCCAGTACAACACGCCGGGATGCGTCCTCAAGGCGCTGGCCGCGGCCGTCCAGGACGGCGTCCTGTTTGTGGATGAGCTGGGCTTCGTGTCCGCCGCCGTCGGGAAGGGGGGATGCGGCGATGATTGAGGGCACTTTCTGCAATGTAAGAATCTGCGTCCCCGGCACTCTGTGCATTTATCGCATGGAAGGCAGGATAATAATCCTGGAGGTTGGGTTCTCGATCTGCTGGGAGCTGACCGAGGAGCAAGCGGAGAAGCTTTCCTGCGCGATTGAAGACTGCATGCTGGGGATGGGAGGCAAATTCGAGGAATTCGACGTCTGGGATTGCAGCGACACCGAGACAGCCATCACCCACATGGGCAAGACCGTCATCATCGACAACTATTACGCCACGCTTCTGAGGAAAGAGCTGACAAGGGAGGGATCAGCATGATGGGTTCGTTCACAGACATAATGTGCGAGGCCAACGGCAGGGCGCTCCTGGCCTTCCTGCGCGCGTCGGGAGGGCAGGCGGAGGTCCATGCAAAGGATTTCGGCTGGACCCTGAGCGAACATGAAAGCGCGCTTTACAGGCTGAGGAAAAGGCGCCTCGCGGAACAGGTCGGGGAATGCGTCTGGAGGCTGACGGAATGAGGGGCAGCCAGATCGAAGACGGCAAAGCCGCGATACGCGAGATCCTTTCCGACGGGGAATGGATGGACGCGAAGCGCGCCTATTCCGTCCTTGTAGCGCGCGGAATCGGGATGTATTCCGCGAAGCGCGCATCCATCGAGCTGCACAACATGGGCGCGATAGAGAAGCGCAGGAACCCTGAGCGCGGCTCCAGGCAGTCCTGGCAATGGAGGCTGAGCCGATGGGAACCAACAGGGATGACATAATGGCCGCGCTTTCCCCCGACTGGCAGACGACATCGGAGGTCATCGGCAAACTTCCCCGCCTTGGGCGCGCCAAGAGGTCCATGGATTCGATGGCCCGCACATGCCTGCTGAAAATGTGGCGCGACGGGGACATCGAACGCGGCGACATCCAGGGCATTTCCGTATGGAGGAAGCCGAGGGGGGACGGCCAATGAGCGCGGAACTTGTCATTTACACGACCGACGGCCGCGTGCGCTACGTCGATCCCGACAGCGTGAAGCTCGTGGGAAGATGGGGGAGGAAATGGCTTGCCGCAGTCGATTCCGAGGACCCCGTATCCAGCCTGATCGCGCTGGACGAGGTCGTGGCCATCGAGCAGGATGACGGCGGGGCAATCGAACGGGATTCCGGGGAAGACGGGGAGGGATGGGAATGACCGGCGAAGAATGGTACGACATATCATTCCGCATAGAACCCGATGCGACATTGAGGGACTTCGCCGCGATTCTGAACGGCCTCAGCGCTCTGGACGTCTCCATCGACTATTGCAGCATGGAATTCACGAAAGACGGTGCCTTTTTTGAAGGGGACCATCCCGATTCGCAATGGGATGCCATCGTCAAATGGTGCGAGAAGACGGAAGGAATCGAGATTGATTGGGACCTCATGGCCGAATGGTTCAACGACCAGGAGGCGGAGCGATGAGCGAATTCGATGAAATGCTATTGTGCGCCCTAACTCACGAATGGAAATCGACGGGGATGATCGCGAACTCGATGGCGCATAGCAGTGCGACATACATGTGGATGCGCGAAACGTGCTGGAGGCACCTCTCCGACCTGGAAAAGCTCGGCATCGTGGAATCGTGCTACGACGGGGTGCAGGTCTTATGGAGGCTGAAGCGATGGCCGAGCGCATGGAAAGCTACGTCATGTGTGCGCTGGGACGCTCGAAGATGAGCATAGACGGGCTGGCAAGGGTCGCCGCATCGGATGTCGCATCGAGCCTCCGTTGCATGGGGCTGCACGTCGCGCGCGACCATTGGGAATCCTACGACCTGGAGGCTTACTACGCGCACAGGAAAGCGCTCGAGGCCATAGACCGCTTGCTGTCCAAAGGGACGCTGAGACGGGAAGGAAACAAGGTCATGAGGGCCAACACGGGGCCTTCCAGGGAATGCTGCTACCGCGTCTTCTCGGAGGTGAATCTGATGGATGGCCCGACATATAGAGAGATCTGCAGCGATGCATGGCCGCGCAGCTACTGGCATACGGAATAGGTCGTGGCCGCGACGCACGAGCTGGAAAGGCGCGGGCTGATATAGGGATGCTTCGGCTATTACAGCAAGCACGGCGGAGGCGCGAAGCGGTGGTATCCGACGGGAAAGGCGTTCCCTCTGTGCTGGTATCCTCCGGAGGTCGCGCTGGAATGGGAGGCGGTAGAATGATGTGCGACGGCGGATTCTCGCAGAAAGCCATGCTGAACGTCGGCGTCGGCTCCGACGGCGAGAGAGTCACCATAAACATCCGCGCCGGTTACGACACCATATGCGGGGATGAGGTCTGGAAGCTCGTCTTCCATGCCGAAATGACCCGGCATAAGGCGGCTCGTATGGCATCGTGCCTCCGGGAGCTGGACGCGGGGAACATCGGCGCCTTCGAGGAGGCCGGGTTCGGGTTCGAGCTCACGGAATTCGGAGCGGCGATGCATCTCCCTTCGGGCCGGGGGGTATGGTTAGACGACGACGGGAAGCTCGGATGGCTGGCCGACGAGCTCGAGAAGGCCGCGAAGGAGGCGGGCGCATGAAATCCGCCATCGCGGCCTGGGTCGCGGACCGTTTCAGCAAGGCGAAGGGGGACTTCCAGTGATCGTTCCCTTTCATACAAGCCATATGGAGCCGCGTCTCATGATGGCGTACATGCCGGTGGGGGCCGTCATCGATGCGCTGGACGAGGCTTCCGACGACCTCGCCGAATATCTCGCCGACGCCTCCGCCGGGGACGTCCCCGAGGACGGCCGCATCGCAAGCGCGGCCGAGCTCGTCGAGTTTGCCCTGAAGCATCTCCGGAGGAAGTATCTCAGGGGGGCGGGCGCATGAACCCCTGCCAGAGCCGCCGTGCGCTCATGATGCTGTGCCGCATTAAGCTGGCCTGGATCAGCCTGGGGCAGTACGGAAGCTATGCGATGGAGGGGGCATCCGAATGATTACGTTCTGGGTGATCACCGACGACCATGTGAATATGCCCGGCGGAATAAGGCCGATCACGCGCCGGATGCGCTTCGATGCAGAGAATATGGCGGAGGCTTTGGGTATGGCGGCTTTCCATTGCCGGCATTATTACGACATCTACGTGCACAGGGTCTTCTTCGAATCCTTCGGTGCTGGTAAGCGGATAAAAATCCTCGTTGACGGGATGGACCCGATGACAGGGGATGAGCTCGTCGGTGTCCATATAGGCTACATCAAAGAGGAGGAATGCCGATGCTGGCATCGAACGATAGGTTCTTCGAATGCCCGATATGCCGCCAGAAGCCCGTGGTGGAATGCACCGAGATCCCCATCTCCGGGGAATGGATTTAGACTGCCTACTGCCCATGCTATGGCATCCATTCTGACAGCCTGAAGCGCCTGCGCCATATGTGGAACGCTCTCTACTGCGCGGACGATCCGTGGACCGTCTATGATGGGGGGGAAGAATGACCAGAATCCCCTCTCTCACGACGGCCGTGACCGCCGTCGTCTGCGCCTGCATAGCCGCGGCGCCGATTATCATCGGCATCAGAAGTTTTATGGAAAAAGCCGGGAAGGAGACGAACCCATGCCGTGCGAGAAGCTTCCGCATGTATGCCTACCACATGAAATGGAAGTTATGTAGGGAGACCGAAAAACAGAAGGAAAAACTGAGGGAAAGGGGGATACTGAAATGATCCCTCCGAATACCGAATGCCTCCACATATGGGCAAAGGCATCCGAAAGGACGGACGAGTATGACAGGCTCGTGGTGACATTCAGATGCTCCCTATGCGGAAAAAAGGCGGAGAGGACGTACTGTTGGGAGGAAGACATATGACCCTCAGAGTTGTGGAGCTGTTCGCGGGCATAGGCGCGCAGCGCATGGCGCTGACGCTGGCGGGGATACCGCATGAGGTCGTTGCCATATCGGAGATAGACAAGCATGCCCTCGCGTCATACGCCGCAATATGGGGGGACTGCCCGAACCTCGGAGACATCCGCGAAATAAAGGCGCTCCCACCCTGCGATCTCGTTACCTACTCGTTCCCGTGCCAGGACCTGAGCCTGGCGGGGAAGAGGAAGGGCATGGCCGAAGGCGCAGGGACGCGCTCCGGCCTCGTATGGGAGGTTGTGCGGCTGCTGGAAGGAGGGGAAGAGAAACCCGAATGGCTGCTGATGGAGAACGTCCCCCAGGTGCTTACGGCGGCGGAGTGGCCTGCCCTCGTCGGAAGACTCGAAGCGATGGGATACCGGAGCAGATGGGCGAAGCTGGATTCGTCGAAGTTCGGAAGCGCCCAGAAGCGCGTAAGGGCATTTATGGTATCGCGGCTGAACGCCAACCCCCCTGAATTGCCGGAATGCACGCCAGGCGCTCCGATGCTGTGCCT
>JAZSQG010000246.1:0-9220 GCA_045537855.1 Oscillospiraceae bacterium | reverse complement strand
TCCGCCGGGATCTGCACCCGGCCGTTGCGGTCCAGAATGGCAAATTCCTCGTGGCCGGTGAAGCGCTGCTCGCCGGAGGTATCAAAGGCGGCAATATCCGCCAGAGAGGCGGCATAGTTGGTCTTCATGATGCGCTCGGAGCTGATCTTGCCGTCCCGGATGGAGACCACCCGGTTCACCTTTTCCGCCACGCTCAGGTCATGGGTGACGATGACGATGGTGAGGCCCAGCTCCCGGTTCAGCCGCTGGAAGGTATCAAAGATATAGGTGGAGGTGGCGGGGTCCACCGAGCCGGTGGGTTCGTCCGCCAGCAGCACCCGGGGATTGTTGGCCAGGGCGATGGCAATGGCCACACGCTGCTGCTCGCCGCCGGACATTTCCCCCAGACGGCTCTTGGCCTTGTGGGAGATGCCCACCAGTTCCAGCAGTTCCATGGCCCGCTCCCGGCCTGCAGCGCCCTTATTGGCGCCGCTGAAAAGCATGGGCATCTGCACATTCTGCCAGGCAGGCAGATAGGGGATCAGGTTGCGGGCATTGTTCTGCCACACGAAGCCCACGGT
The DNA here is from genome assembly GCA_045537855.1 of Oscillospiraceae bacterium. GTDB lineage: Bacteria > Bacillota > Clostridia > Oscillospirales > Oscillospiraceae > UBA1774. The sequence goes on along the minus strand of JAZSQG010000246.1, from coordinate 8,660 downwards.
ATTGCGCTTGTAGGACACCAGCTCCTTCTCGCTCAGGCGGAAGAGATCCAGCCCGTCCACATACAGACGCCCGGCGGTGGGCTTATCCAGACCGCCCAGCATGTTCAGGAAGGTACTTTTTCCGCTGCCGGAATTGCCGATGATGGCCATCAGCTCCCCTTCCCGCACCTTGCAGTCCAGACCCTGCAGGGCCATGACCTCCGTCTCGTCGGTCTTATAGATCTTTACCAGGTTGTCGCACTCAATGATATACTTTTCAGTTTCCATGGACGATCTCCCCGTTTTCCAGCTGATAGACCCGGTCGCCGATCTCCATAAAGCCCTTGTCATGGGTGGTCATGACGATGGTGACGCCCTGGCTCCGGTTCAGTTCCTTAAAGATCTTCACCACCTGAAGGGCAGTGTTGGTATCCAGTTCGCCGGTGGGCTCATCGGCAAAGACCAGCCGGGGCTGATGGGCGATGGCCCGGGCGATGGCAACGCGCTGCTGCTCGCCGCCGGACATTTCGCTGGGCAGGTGGGCCATTCTGCCCCCCAGACCCACCATTTCCAGACATTCCCGGGCTCTGGCCTTCCGGTCGCCCTTCCAGCCTGCCAGCCGCAGGGCATAGTCCACATTTTCTTCCGCGCTCATGATGGGGATGAGGGCCACGGACTGGAAGACGAAGCCCAGCTGCCGGCGCCTGAGCAGGGTGCGCTCGGCATCGCTGAGGGCGGAGACGGTCTGCCCGTCGAAGAGGATCTCCCCCTCCGTGGGCAGGTCCAGCCCGCTCATGATGTTCATCAGGGTGGTTTTGCCGCTGCCGCTGCGGCCCTTGAGGATGGTCAGGCCGCCCGTGGGGATCTCCACATCCACCCCGTTCAGGGCCATGAAATCGCCGCCGCCGGGGAGGGGATAGGCCTTTTTAATGCCCCGGGCACTGAGAATATACTGAGAATCCATACTGCCGGACCTCCTTTCTTAGTCTTCGCCCAGCTTCAGGGCCTGAGAAATGCGGATGCGGGAGATGAGCATGCCCAGGATCACCATGCACAGGATCACCATGGCCGCCACCACCAGCAGGAGCCGCGCCAGGTCCGAAGACTGGGAAACGATCTCCAGGGGGATCACCGTATCGGTGCTGGCATAGGCGATCTGCACCAGCGGCACATAAAGCCGGGAGGCCAGCACGCCCACCCCCACGCCCAGGGCGATGGAGATGCCGGAGATAAAGACCTGCTCGTTGAGAAGCATCTTGAGAATTTCACCCATGCGCATACCCATGGCCCGGAAAATGCCGAAGAGCAGGGTCCGGGAGCGGATGGAGAGGATCCAGTAAATGAGGAAGCCCACCGCACACAGGAGCAGCACCACCACGAAGCAGAGGGTGAGGATGCCGTTGGTGCCCTGGAAGATGGGATCGTTCTTCAGTTCCACCAGCTCGGCGCGGGCATCGGAGAAGTGGATGAAGCTCACGCCGCCCTCCCGGGCGAAGTCATAGATAAAGTCCGTATCTTCGGCCTTCATCCAGACCTGATAGGGGGTGATGCCCCATTCGTTCTGGAGGTAGTTGAGATGGGCCACCACCAGATAGTTGTTTACCTCGCTGCTGATACCGTCCTTGCTCACCACCGTGGTCACGGGGCTGTAGCCGGGCCAGTAGTCCACAAAGCCGTAGATCACGCCCCGGCATTCGTTGCCGTCCTTATCACGGTAGCTGATCATGTCGCCCAGCCGGAAGCCCAGCTGGCTCTCCACGTTGGAGGAAACCAGCACCGCCATGGGGCTGGCGGACATGGCGTTGAGGTATTCATACCAGTGTACCGGCAGGAGCCCCTCCTGGAAGTCCACGCACTGGCCGAATTCCCGGGTATGGATGCCCATGAGGAGGCAGTCCACATAGCGGTTGCCCACCTTGCTGGAGCAGGCAGCGCCGGTATCGTACATGACCTTGGTGACCACCTCGGGCCCCTCCAGGGTCTGATACTTGCCGAAGTCCGGCTCGGTGTAGCGCAGCTTGAAGCCGATGAGGTCGTCCGGGGTCTGGGCTTCGTCCCGGTTGTCCTCCCAGGCTTCCTGCAGCACCAGGTCCGCGCCGTTCATGTAGCGGATGCGGTTTTCCTCATTGGTATTGATGGTGCGGGCGGTGCAGGCATTGAAAATGCCGATGGCCAGGGTGACTACCAGGAAGGCCACGATGTAGCCCTGATTCTTCCGGGTACGCAGCACCCAGAGGAAGGAGGCGTACATGGAGGGGTCCCAGAGCTTTTTGCCCAGGCGGTACACCAGCCAGACGATGCCGGGGATGATGCGCAGGGCCACCAGACCCGCGCCGATGATGAAGAGGGAGGAGGAGAGGAAGAGCAGGGGGTCCAGACCCTGACCCTCCAGCACCTTCTGGGCGAGGGCGGCCTTCTGACCGTTATAGTTATAAAGGCCGTAGAGGGAAACGCCCAGCAGCACGAAGTCCAGGAAGAAGCGCTGGAACCAGGGGGCCGTGCTCTTTCTCTTGCGCTGCTTCTGGGCCACGATGCTCAGCCGCGCCTGACTCAGGGCGGGCAGCACCATGGCCAGCATGCTCAGCCCTGCGGCAATGGCTCCGTAGGACAGGACCCGGCCGGTATAACGCACCGCCAGGGCCTTGCGGGAGACAAATTCCAGAAATGCGTTGGCGCTGCCCAGCATCTGACAGATGAGGGCACTCAGGGGCAGGCCGATGAGCAGGCTCACCAGTGCCACCACCGCGCTTTGCAGCAGATACACCAGCAGCACCTGCCGGCTGCTGCTGCCGCGGCTCTTGATGACGCTGATCTCACTCTGCTCCATGCCGATGATCTGGCCGGAGACCATGAAGATGAAGGCCGCCAGCAGGGCGTAGATGGGGATCTGCAGGATCTGCAGGGTCACCGTCACCCGTCTGGATTCCACCAGATAGCTTTCCAGAATGGAATCGAAGTACTCGTTGAAGCTGACGCCGGTGCGGTTCTTGTGCCAGGCGCGCAGCTCCTGCACTTCATCGTGGAGCCACGCGGCATTGTCCGTGGTGACCCCCATATAGTCCATAATGACGAACCAGAGCGCCATGACCCGGTGTTTGGTGCCGTCCATGTCGGAGAAATGCTCCATATACACACTTTCGGGCATAAAGAGCTGGTTGTCATAGCTGCTGGGGCTCTTGTACCAGTAGTTATCGTCGTCCCGGGCGCTTTCAAAGACGCCCACCACCCGCAGGCGGCAGGGGTCGCCGTTTTCGTCCGTCAGTTCCGGGGCTTCCAGGGTTTCGCCCAGCAGGAGGTTCAGATGGATGAGGGCCTTCTGGCTCACCATCACCTCGATGACCCCCTCCTCCGGGCTTTCGGAATACATCTCGCCGGCAATGACCTTCAGATGCTCCTCCATGCCGGAGAGGAAGCCCAGGCGGACCTTCTGCACATCGAAGTTGGAACGCTTTTCCTGAGGCGTGACCTTCACGTCCTCCAGGAAGAAGTTGCGCACCGTCCACTTTTCTTCCAGCCCAAGACGCTCCGGCAGAGCCTCCGCCAGGGCATCCTCCTCCCAGAAGTTTTCGATGGAGGAGCCGCCGCTGCGGGAGCCGGGGGGCACGTTGCTCAGCAGATAGACCGTGGTAGGATAGCGGCCGTTGACGGCCACGTATTCATCCATCGTCCCGGTGAGCATGCGCTGAAGGGCGGCCTCGGAATACATGGGATTGCCTGCGGCGATGGCCACCAGCAGAATGTTGCCGATGAGCAGGGCGGCCATGAGCCACTTTTTGTTCAGCATTTTGCGCAGTACAAATCGAATCATGGATTTAGCCTCCTTCCCGCTCCTCAGCCGTTGTAGTTATAGGAGCTGACGACCACCACATCCCCGGGCTCCAGACCCTGCAGGACGGCGGTGCCGCTGCCCAGCTGGGGACCCCGCACCACGCTGCGGCGGATGGTGCTGTCCCCTTCCAGTAATGTCACATACGCCTTGCCGTTTTCCGTGCTCAGGGCGGATTTGGGTACCACCAGCACGTCCGTCAGCAGGGTGTATTCCACCTGCAGACTGCCCTTGAAATTCCGCTCGGCCATCACAGCCTCCGGGTCGTCCACCCGGACAAAGACACCGTTTGAATAAGACATGGGCGGGCACACCTCCGGGGAGGAGACCACCCGGCCGCTGATGGTCTTTTCGCTGCCGCTGCGTCCGTAAGTCACCGTCACATCCCGGTTGTAAACGAAGCTGCCGCCGTTAGACTGGGCAAAGAGCAGCAGGCTGTCTTCACTGTAAATGCTGCACAGCTCAAAGCCGGCAGGCACCACATCCCCCACCTTGTAGCGGCTGTCCAGACTGCGCACCACCCCGTCCATGGGGGCCAGTACATAAATTTCCCCGGCGCTGCAGCGCAGAGCTTCCAGCTGGGCCTCCATGGCCTTCAGCCCCTGCTCCGCCTGGAGGCGGTAGAGCTCCAGGTCCGTTTCCGCCAGTTCGATGCGCAGCTGCCGCATGGCTTCCTCCGCCTCGGTCCGGGCGGGAGGCGACCCGGCAGCCTCCACCATGGCTTCATAGTAGGCCAGGGTCTCCCGGCAGGAAGCTTCGTAGGAGGCGATCTCCAATTCCTTCTGTGCCACATCCGCCTGAGAGCCCAGACCCTGCAGCACGGCAATGACCTGGCCCTCCTTCACCTTCTCGTTGCGGCTGACGCAGACCTCCACCAGCCGCGCTTCCTCGGCGCCCATACGGGCGCCCTTGATGAGGCGGTAGCTGGGGTCCGCGCTGAGCTCCGCCGTGCGGGAAAGGTCCTGGGGCTCCAGGGTCACGGTATTATAAGTAGTCTGCTGCATCTGCAGCTCCTTCAGAAGCTTCGCTTCCTTCTGCTCCGGCCGGCTTTCGCCGCAGCCCGATGCGCACAGGAGCAGGGCTCCCAGCGCCAGCGCACACAGGCGCCTGCAGCATTTAGTTCCCCACATAGACGACGTCTCCTTCCTCCAGACCGCTGAGGATCTGGGTCTGGGCGTCATGGATGACGCCGAGGGTGACGCTGCAGCGCTGCTGCACCCCATCCACCATTTTGTAGACGAAGTAGCCGCTGCTCTCCTTATGCACCGCGCCGCTGGGCACGATGAGGGCATCCTCTTCCACCCGGGACTTCAGGAAGATCACCGCGCTCATCCCGGCTTCCACGCCTTCGGCTCCTGCGGGCAGCTCAAAGCGGCTCTTCATGGGCAGACCCATGGACTTCAGGGAGAGGTATTCCGCCCGCTCCATGGGCACATATTCCACGGGCAGCTCCTGCCCGTCCACCGCGGCATACACTGCATCCGCCCGGGCGATCTGATCGGCGGTGAGGTAAGGCGAGGAAATGTAGCAGGCTTCCGGCTCCGCCAGCCAGATAAGGGGGTTGCCGCTCATGGCGTAGCCGCCCTCTGCGGCAGTGCAGTACAGCACCGTGCCGTCACAGGGGGCGGTGATGACGCTGCCCGCCACCAGCTCCCGGAGCTGGGCGATGCGCAGTTCGCTCTCCTCCCGCTGCATGGCCCAGAGCTCGGTATCCCGGCGGAGGGTGTTTTCCAGCTCCTCCACCCGGATCTCCTGCAGGCGCAGGGCGTCCTGCCCGGCACCGGCAGCCTTCAGCTGCTCCAGCTCCGCTTCGGCCAGTTCCAGCTGCAGGCGTGCCTTCTTCAGGCTCAGCTCCCGCTCCCGCACGCTGTAGGCATGGCTGTCCTCCAGGGCAGCCAGAGAAGCTTCGTACACGCTGTAATCCAGCCGGGCCAGCACCTGACCCTCGGTCACGTCGCTGCCCACGCAGACATTCACTTCCGACAGGACGCCCGCCCCGGGGAAGCTCAGCTCCCGGGTCTCCGGCATCACCAGACCCTCATAGGTCTGCAGGACGCAGATGCTGCCCCGGACGGCCACTTCCGTATCCGGCTTCATTCCCGCAGGCTCCAGCAGTTCGGGCGCCGACGCGGTTTCCGCCGCCGGCGCGCCGCAGCCGGCCAGCAGCATCAGCAGCATCAGCAGGCAGGCAAGTTTCTTCATAGTATCCGATCCGCCCTTCCGGGCGCCTTTCCAATTCGTTCCGTTCATGGCAGCCCTCAATTGAGAATGACCACGTCGCCCTGCTCCAGGCCCTCGGTCACTTCCACCCAGCGCTGGTTCTGCAGGCCGCACCGGACTTCCCGGGCGGTTTTGATGCCGCTTTCATCCTCAAAATACACATACCAGCGATCCCCCACGGTGAAGACCGCCCGGACGGGCAGCAGCAGCACCTGCTCGCGGCTGTCCAGCAGCAGCACGGCCTTGCCCCGGACATTGGTGCCCGTGGGCATCTCCGGCCCCCGGATCTCCAGGTACACCGTCCTGCGGCCCCGGCTGTCGGCCTCCTTTTCCGCAAGACCCAGAGAGGCGGCACTCACCACCACGCAGGGGAAGTCTTCCCCTTCCGCGGTAACGGTCACTTCCGTGCCCTCCGGCAGGCGCTCCCACAGCTCCGTATCCGTGCTGAAGACGCTGGAAGCAGTATCCGTCACGATCACCACGGTCTCCGCCGTGGAAGAGAGGTCCCCTTCCTTCAGGGTCTTGGCAAAGGTAACGATGCCGTCCATGCTGCTGTAAAGGCGCAGGCTTTCCAGCTCGGCAGCCAGCTCATCCCGCTTCTGCCGCTGGATCTCCAGGGACGCCCGGTAGTATTCGGCAGAGCTGCGCCGGGCTTCCACGCTGACATCGCTGCCGCCGGTGATGTCCCGGGCTTCCTGCGCCAGGGCCAGCGCCTCTTCCTCGGCTGCCAGCAGCACTTCCAGCCGGGCCACCTCCGTCTCCGCGGCCCGGAGCTTTTCGGATACCTGGGCAGTATCCAGCTCCGCCAGCAGCTGACCGGCCGCGACCTCCTGCCCCGCTTCCACATACACCGCGCCGAAGGGCTTTCTCGCCACGCCGAAGCGCAGTTCCTCCCGGCTGGTGGCCATATAGCTGCAGTTCAGCTCCGCGGTCAGCTCCAGGTCACCCACCGTGACCTCCGCCGTGCGGTATTCCGCCCCGCTGTAAGGCGTCACCAGCGGCAGGGAGGGCACCGCCGCTTCCTCCGGCAGGAGGAAACAGCCGCTCAGACCCAGCATCAGCAGGCCGCTCAGGGCTGTAAGCTTCCAGAATTTCAAAATTTGCTCCACTCCCTCGCTCCGGCAATTGCGGAAAAAGCTTCCCAGCGCCGGAGTCCGTCAATTGATATAAAAAGCATTATATCGCCCCCACCCCGCATCGTCAACTGCGGCAGAGGCAAAAAGCCCGGAAAACGCGAAAAAAGCCGCTTCCCGCACGCCTCGCGCCCCCCTCTTGTAATTTAGGAAAAGTTCCTGTAAAATAGTTGCAAATAATTTAACAGGAGCGTGAAATATGGATTATTTCGGCAAAAACGTACCCAAGCTGGGCTTTGGCTGCATGCGCCTGCCCATGCTGGAACAGGAAGTGGACCTGGAGCAGTTCAAGGCCATGGTAGATGCCTTCCTGGCGGCGGGTCTCACCTATTTTGACACGGCTTACGGCTACATTCAGGGCAAGAGCGAAGCGGCCATCAAGGAGGCCCTCGTGAAGCGCCATCCCCGGGAAAGCTTCACCCTGGCCACCAAGCTCCCCGCCTGGGCCGGCCCCAAGACGGCAGAGGAAGCCAAGCAGATGTTCTGGACCTCTCTGGAGCGCACCGGCGCCGGCTACTTTGACTATTATCTGCTCCACAACATCAGCGCCCAGCGCATCAAGTCCTTTGACAACTTCGGCATCTGGGACTTCCTGAAGGAGCGGAAGGCCGAGGGCCTCATCAAGTATCTGGGCTTCTCCTTCCATGACAGCGCCGATGTGCTGGATCAGGTGCTCACCCAGCATCCGGACATGGACTTTGTGCAGCTGCAGATCAACTATGCCGACTGGGACAGCCCCTCCGTCCAGTCCCGCAAGTGCTGGGAAGTGGCCCGGAAGCACGGCAAGAGCGTGGTCATCATGGAGCCCGTGCGGGGCGGTCAGCTGGCCGCGCTGCCGGAAGAGGTGCAGGCCCCCTTCCACAAGGCCGGTATGGAGCCTGTGGACGCCGCCCTCCGCTTCGCCGCCTCTCTGGATGGGGTCATCACCGTCCTCAGTGGCATGTCCACCATCGGCCAGATGGAGCAGAACATCGGCTTCTTCAAGGACTTCCAGCCCCTGAATGACAAGGAAAAGGCCGTCATCGAGGAAGTCATCGCGGCCCTGAACGCCCGCCCCGGCATCCCCTGCACCGCCTGCCGCTACTGCGAGAAGGACTGCCCCCAGTCCATCGCCATCTCCTCCGTCTTCTCCGCCCGGAACACGGAGCTGGTGTTCGGCAATCCCGCCGGCGCCAAGGGCAGCTACGGCATCGCCCTCATGAGCGGCTCCAACCCTGCCGACTGCATCGGCTGCGGCCAGTGCGAAGCAGCCTGCCCCCAGAAGATCAGCATCATCGAAGAGCTGAAGAAGGCCGTCGCGGCCTACGGCGGCTGAGGCTCCCCTGCAGACAGACACAAAAACGGCGCGGAACGCCAGTGCGTTCCACACCACTGAGACTGTCAAAAAACGATGCTCACTGTAGGATTAGGGCAAGCCTTCCCCCCTAAAGAAGTCGGAGGCCAAGCGGTCTTAGGAAGACAAATCCCCACTACAACTCCTTGGCTCACAGAACGACATGGCT
>JAZSQG010000005.1:0-2728 GCA_045537855.1 Oscillospiraceae bacterium | reverse complement strand
AGCCCGCTTGGCCTCCGACTTGATGATCGAGCTGATGGGCGCCGAAAACGTGCTGGGAGATCAGAACAGCTGGCTGGCCGTGGCGGAGGAAGCCGCCGTCGCTGCAAATCCCGATGTGATCCTCACCAATGTCAACTACATTGAGGATTCCGTGGGCGAAATTCTGGCCCGTCCCGGCTGGGAGAACGTGACCGCCGTGGCCAACGGCGATGTGCATTACATCGACAACGGCAAGAGCTCCCTGCCCAATCACTACATCGTGGACGCTCTGGTGGAAATGGCGCTGGCCGTCTATCCCGAGGAATACGCCGCATTTGCCGGGCAATGAAGATCCGTTTGAAATCCCTCCTGCTCCTGGCGGCAGCGCTCATCGCCCTGGCGCTGGGCGCTGCCGTGGGCAGCACGGCCATCCCCCTGCGGGAGCTGCTGGCGGTGCTTGCGAATAAGCTGTTCGGCCTTCCCATGCCCGAAGGGATCTCCGAAGTGACCGCAGGGATCCTCTGGTCCATCCGCATTCCCCGGGCGGTGATGGCATTTCTGGTGGGGGCCGCGCTGGCCGCCAGCGGTACGGTGATGCAGTCCGTGCTGCGCAACCCCCTGGCCTCCTCCTATACCATCGGCGTTTCCTCGGGTGCCTCCCTGCTGGCGGCGATCATCATCGTATCCGGCTTTTCGCTGCCCCTGATCGGCGGTTATACGCTGCCCCTCTTCGGCTTCCTTGGCGGTCTGGCTACGGTGTTTCTGTCCATGGCCCTGACGCTGCACTTTGACCGGAATCTGGAAAGCCAGACCATCATTCTGGTGGGCATGGTGCTGTCCCTCTTTGTCAATGCCCTGCTCACGCTGGTGACGGCCCTGTCCTCGGACCGGCTCAGCAGGCTCGTCTTCTGGCAGATGGGCAGCTTTTCCGGCCAGACCTGGGCCAACTGCGGCCTGGTGCTGTCCGTTCTTGTGCTGGGTCTGCTGGTGCTGCTGCACTATTCCCGGGAAATGGATCTGATGACCTTCGGTGAGGAGCAGGCCCTGTCTGCCGGCGTCGATTTGCGGAAGGTAAAGCTCATCCTGATCGTGTTCGCCTCTCTGCTGACGGGCACGGCGGTCTCCCTGGTGGGCGTCATCGGCTTTGTGGATCTGGTCGCACCCCACATGGTGCGCAAGATCTTCGGCTCCAACCACCGGCTGGTGGTCCCCATGTCCGCCCTCTTTGGCGGCGCCTTCATGACCCTGGCAGACATGGTCTCCCGCACGATCCTTTCCCCCCATGACCTGCCTGTGGGGGCCGTGACGGCGCTGATCGGCGCCCCCTTCTTCGCCTACATCTATTTCCGCAGAAGGAGGGGTGCCTGATGCTGCTGAAGCTGAAAGACCTGCGCGCCGGCTACAACGGGCAGGAAGTGCTGCACGGCATTTCCTTCGGCTTTGAAACGGGAAAGAACTACTGCCTCCTGGGGCCCAACGGCTGCGGCAAGACGACCCTCATCCGCGCCATCGCGGGGCTCATCGAATCCACCGGGGAGATCGAGCTCCTGGGCCGCTCCATCCGAACCATGAGCCGCCGGGACATTGCCGCTCAGATCGCCGTGATGAGCCAGGTCACCGGCGTCTATTTCCCCTACACCGTCTACGATACCGTCATGCTGGGCCGCTACCAGCACATGCGCGGCAGGCTCTTTTCCCGCCCGGGCCCGGAGGATCGGGAGAAGGTGGAGGAGTGCCTGCGCTCCGTGCGCCTGGAAACGCTCCGGGACCGCAGGATCGACGAGTTATCCGGCGGCCAGCGCCAGCGGGTCTTCCTGGCCCAGGCCCTTGCCCAGGACCCCAGACTCATCCTGCTGGACGAGCCCACCAATCATCTGGACATCCGCCATCAGGTGGAGCTGATCGACTATCTGCACAAGTGGTCGGCAGACGGGAAGCACGCCGTGATCGGCGTGTTCCACGACATCAATCTGGCCCTGCGCCTTACGGACAATGTGGTGTTCATGAAGGAGGGGCATATCGCGGGAAGCGGCATCTTTGACCGGGTGGCGGATGCAGCCTTCCTGAAGGAAGTCTACGAGACCGACATTGCCGCCTATATGACGGATTCTCTTGAAAAATGGAGGAATATCACATGAAACTCTATCGCAGTCCCTATGAGGCCTATCCCTTTCTGGCGGATGCATCCGAGGATCTCCGCTGTGATTTTGAGATCCTGACGGATGAAATGTCCTCGAAAACCGGCATGCTGGCCGCCCTCTGTCCCGAGCTGCGGGAAGAGCTGCTGAAGGTGGATGCCCTCATTTATCACATGAATCCCTCCCTGCGGACCTTTTTCTCCGTCACGGAGGAGGAGGTGCTCTGGCTCAGGGAGCGTCTGGAAGGGCTGCTGAAGGAGAATGAAGGCCGCTGCAATCGCTTTGTGCTGCCCGCCGGCACGGAGCGCGCCTGCCTTGCCCACGTGCTGCGCACGGACGGGAAGAAGCTGGTGCGCATGCTCTACCGCCATGCTCAGAGCGGCGGGAAGGTGGAGGACGCTCTGCTGGACTTCGCCAACCTCCTTTCCGGCTACTTCTTCCAGATCGCCCTGTGGCTCAACGGGCTGGACGGCTTTGAAGAAATTCCCTTCGTGAGCCGGAATTACAAGTGACCGAAAAACAGAAACGCACCCACGGCAAAAGCCGTGGGGGGGGGGTTCTTTGTTACTGGATGGCGGTCCGCGGCCTGGTGGGGCTGCTCTTTTTGCGGG
>JAZSQG010000068.1:0-5994 GCA_045537855.1 Oscillospiraceae bacterium | reverse complement strand
AAGCTGCAGAGCATGCCCGCCTTCCGGGCGTTGGGCATGGTGACGGCGCAGAGGGCCGACAGGGCGCGGCTTGCGCAGTGCATGGGCAGCAGTACCCAAATATGCCCCCCGGCATAGAGCTCGTGAAGCAGGCCCGCACTCAGCAGCAGGTAGATGCCGCAGTAGATCACCGCGAAAGCACCGCTGCAGGAATCCTTGAGAATTTCCAGCTTCCGCTCCCGGGTCTGGTGGGAGGCCAGGGCGTCCACCGTGTCCATATAGCCGTCCATGTGGATGCCGCCGGTGAGCAGCAGGGGCAGGCACACCGCCACCAGGCTGAAAAACAGGGGGCCGATGCCCAGAGCCTGACACAGGAGATACCAGAGAGCCAGTGCCGCGCCGCAGAAAATGCCCACGGCGGGGAAGAAGCAGATGGCGTACTGGGTGTTTTTGGGGCTCCAGTCGCACTGGGGCATGGGAATTACACTATAGGTCGACAGGGCGATGAGCAATGCATTCCACATGGCTTTCTCCTTTCTGCCAGACGGGGCGGCCGTCCTCCATGGCGGCGGCAGCCACAGCGGCGTCGCAGAGCTTGCGGTTGAGCTCCTGCGTATCCCGGATGTAGGCGGCGGTCTCCCCGTCATAGCCCTCGGCGCTGAGGCCGGAAATGGTCACGGCGATGAGCAGGGCGCACTTCTCTGCCAGGGCGAGAATGTCCTCGTATACCGCATCGGCGCTGAGTCCGTGGACAAAAATGCCGTTTCCCAGAAGATTGGTCACATCTTCCAGCAAAACCACACTGTCTTTTGTTACCGGGGCGGAAGCAAGGTCCCGGGTCAGTTCCAGCGTGGTGAAGTTCAGGTTTGCCCGCTGCCTGCGGTGCTTTTCGATGCGGCGGAGGTTCTCCTCCGTCTGCGCCATCATGGTGGCGATGTAGTAGCGTGCGCCCGCGGTCCGGGCCACCAGACTTTCGGCGAAGGCGCTTTTTCCGCTCCCGTTGGAGCCGGAAATGAGGATCATTTTGCCCACGGCTCGTACGCCTCCACTTCGATATCGTCAAAGGTGGCTGCGTGGTAATAGACCGCGGCAGCCAGGTCCAGCATGGGGAAGAGGGCCACCGCGCCGGTACCTTCTCCCAGCCGGAGGTTGCCGTGAAGCAGGGGGGAAAAGCCCAGCTCCTCCATGATGAGCAGGCCGGCGGGCTCGGCGGTAACGTGAGAGGGGAGGATGTAATCCGCCACCGTGGGGCACAGACGTACCGCGCAGAGGGCCGCCACGGCGGAAATGAGCCCGTCCATCACGATGGGCACCCGGTACACGGCGCCGCCGATGAAAGCGCCCACCATGCCTGCGATGTCAAAGCCGCCCACCTTGGAGAGCACATCCAAAGGATCGTTGGCGTCCGGGCGGTTCAGGGTCAGCGCCCGGGTGATGGCGGAGCGCTTGCGCAGGAGACCTTCGTCCGTGAGGCCGGAGCCCCGCCCCGTCACCACTTCCACATCCGCCCCCAGAAAGGCGGGGGCCATGGCGCTGGAGGAGGTGGTGTTGCCGATGCCGGCTTCCCCGGTGGCGATGATCTGATAGCCTTCCTCTGCCTTCCGGCGCACCAGTTCAATGCCGGTAAGAATGCCCCGGATGGCGGTTTCCCGTCCCATGGCGGGGCCCTGCGTCATGTCGGCGGTGCCGGCACCCAGGCGGTAGGCCGGAAGGCCCTCCACCGTATCCACCATTCCCATGTCCACGGGGAAGGCATCCGCCCCGCAGGCCTTGGCCATGATGTTGACGCTGGCGGTGCCCGCCGCCAGCGAGCGGCCGATGGCGGTGGTGACGCTGTGGTCACTCTGGGCTACGCCCTGGGCCAGCACGCCGTTATCGCCGCAGAAGACCAGCACGCACTTTTTGCCCACATTGACCCGGGCCGTGCCCTGGATGGCGGCGATGCGGTACAGCAGCTCTTCCAGCTTGCCAAGGCTGCCCACGGGCTTGGCCACGGCGTTGAAGCGGGCAACGCAGGCGTCATAGGCAGCCTTGTCCGCGGGGGTGATCCTGTTCAGCAGTTCCTGCAATGTCATCGTGATTCTCCTTACTGTATCAGGCCGCAGCGGTCCAGCCACTGCACCGAGGGATAAGACCGGAGGGTCTCCAGGGTAAAGGTGGCATCGGGGCAAAGCTCCCCGGCCAGAGACAGGACTTCTTCCATGGGGATGATGCCCTGATCGAGATCGTTGTGAGTGTCCGCGTCCCCCAGATTGTTATGTACGTGGAAGTGGGCCAGGAGGGGGGCGCAGTCCTTCACCCACTGCTGCAGGGGAATTTGGGAATAGCAGGCGGCGTGGCCCATATCCAGGCAGAGGCGGAAGCGCGGGTCATCCACCGCCTCCACGATGCGGCAGAGCAGCTCCGTCTCGTCCTCCCATACGTTTTCCAGGCAGATGAGCACGTCATCGGGCTGGTTTTTCATAAAGTCCTTCCAGAAGAGGATGCTGCGCTCCTCAAACCAGATTTTATAGTAGAGCTGGGGGATGAAGCCGGAATGCATGACGAGGCGGCGGATGCCGTAATCCCCAGCCAGCCGGACAGACTGGTTCAGGCGTTCGTGGGCCAGGGTCACCGCCCGGGGGTCGATGGCGGAGGGGTGCAGCTCATTGAAGGGGGCGTGCAGCACAAAGCGGTCAGAGCTGCGCAGATAGCCCTGCACCACCCGGTCCGTTTCCTCGAAACAGTCATCCATGTTATAGGCGGTGCAGAATTCCGCGATCTCCAGTCCCAGTCCGTACTGCGCTGCGCAGTCGGCGGCATTTTCGGCCACGGTGGAAATATAAATGTTTTCTTTTTTCATGGCAGTCTCCTAAAATCAGGCGGAACGGCTGCGGCGGAGGACGAAAAACGTGCCCACACGGCGGGTGTGGGCACGGTGAGACCGACGGGGGAAGCATCCGGTGACGGCAGATGCCCGTTCATGCAAACGTATCTGACTTAACCGCACGGCGGCGGTATCACAGTGACCCACTCGCGGGGCTTCTCACCCCATTCCGCTTCCGGGAAAAGCCCGGTTTGCTCCTGATTCACTTTTTTTCATTGTAGCGCCCCGGGACAGCGTTTGCAAGAACAAAATGCAAAAAGCGCCGGGGGATGGGGGTACTTCAGCCGAACCAGCCCTGCTCGCAAATGATCTTCACGAAGAAGAGGACGATCACCGCGATCATCACGGGCTTTACCACCTTCGCACCGCCCTTTTCAAAGCATAGGGTGCCCAGATAGCTGCCTGCGATGCTGAAACAGCCGCCCACCAAACCCAGAGGGAGCAGGGCGGAACGGTTGAAGAGGAACACGGCAAGGGCTGCCACATTGGTGGAAAGGTTGATGATCTTCGCCACGCCGTTGGCCTTGTTGAGCTTGAAATGGGCCACGGAGGTCAGCAGGATGATGAGGAAAGTGCCGGTGCCGGGGCCGTAAAAACCATCGTACAGACCCAGCGCGAAGGCGATGACCATGCCGATGAGGATGGTCTTTTTTTCGGGCAGGGGAGGCTTTGTGTCATCAAAGGCCTTTTTCCGCAGGATGTAAAAGGCGCTGACGGGGAGCAGCACCAGCATGATGAGTTTGAAGTACTGTTCATCCACCAGCAGTGCCAGCTTTGCACCCAGGCCGGAGCCAAGCAGGGCACAGACCACGCAGAAGAGGGAGAGCTTCAGGGGGGTGTAGCCCTTTTTGGTATAGCGCCAGGCGGAAATGACCGCGCCGAAGGTGGCACTCAGCTTGTTGGTGCCCAGCGCGAAATGGACAGGCACCCCCGCCAGCATGTAAGCCGGGAGGGAAATGAGTCCGCCGCCCCCGGCGATGGCATCCACAAAGCCCGCCAGAAAGACCAGGGGGCATACGATGAGAAAATGCGTCAGCGTCAGTTCCATAAGGTACATCCTCAGTTATGTATTGGGGTATGAACAGCGGAGATTATTATATGACAGCCACCCGGCAGGATGCAAGGCAAATCTGCGGGATCTGCGCTTTTGCGATGTTTGGCGTGGGCTTTTTTGCAGCTGGGACGCGAGCCCCCCGCACTTCGCAGGGCGAAGTGCAGGGGTTCGCAGGCGAAACCGGGCGTGGTCTCTGCTTACTCACGCATCTTGACCGAAGAAGAAGGGCACCCCTTTTTGGGGTGCCCTTCTTTTTTGGTGTGATCCCAACGGTATAGATGCCGCCGGGTGGTATGGCCGGTTTTATGGCTTAAGCGTCAAATCGTAAGATCACGTCTCATCATTGATCACGGAAGCGTATTCAAGCACGGCTTTCATCCTCGCCTCAAATTTTTCCGCCGGGATGAGGGCGATGCCCTCTTCGTTACTGAGCACAACCAGCCGCTGGCCGCCGGTAAGCGCAAGCGCATCTCTTGCTGCTTTCGGAATTACGATCTGTCCCCGCTCATTGATGCTGACAGAGCCCCAGATGTTTTTTCCTCTCGGGGCAGGCGGAATCGCCCCAATCCCTTCCGCTTTCTCTGTCTTAACCAGGCTGTCAATGGATACGCCGTAGATCTCCGCAAGGCGACTGCATTTTTCAACATCGGGAATCGTATCGCCGCGTTCCCATTTTGCATATGCCTGACGGGAGATATTGATTTTTTCCGCCACTTCTTCCTGCGAAAAGCCATGTATATTGCGCAGTATCACGAGATTGTCTTTTAACATTACGGAAACTCCTTCACAGATCGATTTTTTCAAAGTTTATGCATGCGTTTCTTAAGGAAATCAAGGTTAGTATCGCATAGCAGGCTGCTCCGGCCGCTAAGAGCGCAAGCTGTAGGAAAATATGCTCAAATCCAAAGGCATTCACTGCTTCAAGTCCTGGAAAATGATGCACCGCTTCTCCTGCACCGATCATAAGAAAGGCTGCGATCATATAAGTCACAAAGGGCTTGGCGAATTTGTGAGCCGTGCGGAAGAAACCACCGATGAAAATCAGGTTAAACAGTCCAAAAATCAAAAGTGCCATAGCAAGCGCAAAGAGATTGGCGTTCATCAGCACGTTGTGCCGGTATGCGCCCGCTTCAGACAAAACTGTCATGCGCAGCACGGTTGCAATTGCCATCAGGAGAAATCCGCAAAGTTCAATGAAGCATACAAAGCGATACTTTCCCTTTACCACGTCCCGTTTCGCAATTGGGAGAAGGACGGAAAAAACAATATCATTTGCCTCCCGCGCAGTT
Source organism: Oscillospiraceae bacterium (assembly GCA_045537855.1). Taxonomy (GTDB): domain Bacteria; phylum Bacillota; class Clostridia; order Oscillospirales; family Oscillospiraceae; genus UBA1774. The sequence continues at coordinate 806 of JAZSQG010000068.1, read as the reverse complement.
TGAAAGCTTTGAAAGATACCCAACGTAACAAACAATACGCCGCAGAGGATGGGATATCCGGGGAGCAAAAACATAAGGCCAAACAGAATGAACAGGTACGAGAGCACCGATGCACTCAGCCGCATTTCCTTCCTCATAATATTACGCATTTCCGTCACCTCGTTCCAGTCGCAAAAATGTTTCCTCCAGGGATTCACCTTCCCGGGAAAACCGCTGTGTGAAATCCGGTTTCGCCATAGCCGCCACAATTTTGCCCTCCGAAATGTAGACAATGTCATCGGCGCACTTTTCAATGTCGGAAATAATGTGTGTGGAGAAAAAAATCGTAATGCCGCTTTTTTTCAGCTCGGCAAACAATCCCAGCAGTTCATCCCGGGAAAAAGGATCCAGTCCGCTTGTAGGTTCGTCCAGAATCAATATCTCGGCTTTATGGGAGAGTGCGATCAGAAGATTGCATTTTACCTTCATCCCTTCCGACAGTTCCAGCGGCGTTTTACTCTCGTCCAGGCGAAACATATCCAAATACTTACCGTATGCGCTATCGTCCCATGTATCATAAAACCGCTTTGTGATATCGGCGATTTCCCGAATGCTTTTTCTGGGATACCAGTTAACCATTCCTGTGGAATACCCGATGCGGCTTTTAATTTCTGCTTCGTTCCCAATCAGCGGCTTGCCGAAATAGCTGATTTCGCCGCTATCTGGGTGAACAAGATTCAGCATGGATTTTATCGTCGTCGTTTTGCCCGCTCCGTTTCTTCCGATAAATCCTGCGATCCTTCCCCTTTTAAGCCCGAACGACACCT
>JAZSQG010000347.1:0-4248 GCA_045537855.1 Oscillospiraceae bacterium | reverse complement strand
AGCTCTTGCCGGACAGGCCGAACTTGCGGAACAGCCGGTCCATGATGAAGGCTGCCCGGGCCATGTAGCCGATGTCCTCCAGAATGCTCAGCAGCAGGGAGAGGATGAGCATCTGGGGGACGAAGCCCAGCACGGCGCCCACGCCGCCCAGGATCCCATCGCCGATGAGGCTGACCAGCCAGTCGGCGCAGGCCATCCGCTCCAGCCAGGACACCACGTTGGGGATGATCCAGGTGCCGAAGAGGGTGTCGTTCATGAAGCCCACGGTCCAGTCGCCCACGGTGCCGATGGAAATGGTATAGACCAGCAGCATGACGAGGATAAACACGGGAATGGCCAGGATGCGCCCGGTGACCACCTTGTCGATCTTGTCTGAGAGGGTGAGCTTCCCGTCCCGGGCTCTGCGGTAGCTGTCCCGGAGGGCGGCGGTAATGTACAGATAACGCTCGTTGGTGATGATGCTCTCGGCGTCGTCATCCAGCGCCCGCTCCACGGCCCGGATGTCCTCCTCCATGTGCATGCGCAGGGTGGGGGAAATTTCCAGAGTTTCCAGCACCTTTTCATCCCGCTCGAAGAGCTTCACCGCGTACCAGCGCTGCTGCTCCAGGGGCATGTTGTGTACGGCGGCCTCCTCAATATGTGCCAGAGCATGCTCCACTTCCCCGGAAAAGCTGTGGCTGGGCACGGGCCGGGCGCCCCGGGCTGCGGCGATGGCCGCTTCCGCCGCCTCACTGATGCCGGTGCCCTTCAGGGCGGAGATGAGCACGATGGTGCAGCCCAGCTTTTTGGCCAGGATGCTCACATCGATGGTGTCGCCGTTTTTGTTCACCAGGTCCATCATGTTGATGGCGATGACCACGGGGATGCCCAGTTCCATGAGCTGGGTGCTGAGGTAGAGATTCCGCTCCAGATTGGTGCCGTCCACGATGTTGAGGATGGCGTCCGGCCGCTGGAGGGTGAGATAGTCCCGGGCCACCAGCTCTTCCGGGGTGTAGGGAGACAGGGAGTAAATGCCCGGCAGGTCGGTGACGGTGACATCCTCGTGCTTTTTCAGCTTGCCTTCCTTTTTCTCCACGGTGACGCCGGGCCAGTTGCCCACGTACTGCTTGGGGCCGGTGAGTGCGTTGAACAGCGTGGTCTTGCCGCTGTTGGGATTGCCCGCAAGGGCGATAGTAATGGATTTTGCCATACGCGTGGCGTTCCTTTCTCTCTGATCGGCCTCGCCGGAGGCGCGGTTCCTGCGATGGTGCGGGGGGAGTTAGACATGGCTAACTGCGAAGGACGAAAAAACGCGGCGTCCTGCGCCGGCTTTTTCAAATGCGGCGTCAGCGGCTGCTGACAGTCTCCACCTGTACCATCTCCGCATCCGCCTTCCGCAGGGAGAGCTCATACCCCCGGAGGGTCAGCTCCATGGGGTCCCCCAGGGGAGCCAGCTTGCGCACGTAAACTTCCACGCCCTTGGTCAGGCCCATATCCATGATCCTGCGCCGGAGGGCTCCTTCGCCCTGCAGTTTGATGACCCGGACCGTTTCGCCCACCCGGGCGTCCTTCAGCGTCTTTACCATGTGCGCATACTCCTTTGCTTGAGACAGATGGGAGTTAGATGTGTCTAACTGGTGACAGTTTAACGGCTGCGGGGCCGCTTGTCAAGAGGCGGGGCGGAAAAAACGAAAAAAAACGGCAGCCTGCCGGAGCGTGACCGGAGGCTGCGGCAGCAGCCGTGGTGAACACCTATAACCGAACTTGCCTTGCCTGCATAAATATGTTAATGTAAAAAATAGAAATGAAAAAAGAAAGGGAGACAGATGACATGCCGCAGCTGAAAGATCTGGCAGAGCTCTGCCGTGGCCACGATCTCTACATCCAGACCCATAATTATCCGGACCCGGACGCTATTGCATCCGCCTTTGGCCTGCAGAAACTGCTGGATGCCCATGGCGTACCCTCCCGCATTTTCTATGCCGGACGCATTGACAAGGTGAGCGCCCTGAAAATGCTGGAGCTGTTCGGTATCACCATATATCCCTATGAGGAGCTGAAGCAGGACATGCAGGAGACGGACTATGTCATCTGTGTGGACAGCCAGAAGAATGGCGGCAATATCACGGACTATGTGCCCCGGGAGGTGGCCTGCATCGACCATCACCCCACCTTTGTGGAGGAAGAATACCTGTACCGGGATGTGCGCATTACCGGCGCCTGCGCCTCCATGATCGCGGAATACTTCAAACTGGAGGGGCTGACTCCGGACAGCGATACCGCAACGGCGCTTCTCTACGGCCTGAAGATGGACACCCTGCAGTTTTCCCGGGGAGTGACGCCGCTGGATATCGACATGTTCCGCTATCTCCATCCCCTGTGTGACCATGGGAAGCTGGCGAGGGTGGAACGCAACAACATGGAATATACCGACCTGAAGGCCTACGGCGCTGCCATCGAAAATATCGAAATGTACGGCAAGGTGGGCATCACCTATATAGATTTTTCCTGTCCGGATGCACTCATCGGCATCCTGTCGGATTTCATTCTGGCCCTGAACGAGGTGGAGATCGCCGTGGTGGCCTCCCGGCGCAATGACGGCATCAAGCTTTCCGTTCGCTCGGAAAACGGCGGCGTCCACGCCGGAGAGCTCATCCGATCCGCCCTGGGAGAGCTGGGCAGCGGCGGCGGCCATGCGGCCATGGCAGGCGGGCTCATCCGCAAGGACAAACTGCCGGAGCTGGGGGAATACCCCCGCAACCGGATCACCGCCCTGTTTCTGGAGGCGCTGGAACGCGGCGGCTTCCCCGTGAGCCGCTGAAGGCACCGCCCTTCACTGCCGGGAAAAACGGCGGAGAAGAAAGGACTTGACAATGGCTGTGCCCATCGGGTAATATAAGCGGAAAAGCAAGCTTTAAGGCGGTACAGCGAGACCGGCAAGACGATTGTGCGGCTGCGGGGCAGGTCCCCGGGTCGGATTGGTCCTGCGGTTTTGCTCTGTTTCAGTGGGAGGACAGCATGACGATGGAACTGAAGAGAATTGGAAACGGCATGGTTCTTCTGCCCGGCTTTGCGGATGTACACGTACATCTGCGGGAGCCGGGTTTTTCGTATAAGGAAACGATCCTCAGCGGGAGCCGGGCAGCCGCCCGTGGCGGCTATACCGCCGTCTGCACCATGCCCAACCTGCAGCCTGCGCCGGACTGTCCGGCTGCGCTGGAAGTGCAGCGGGAGCTGATCGGCCGGGATGCTGTGATCCCCGTGCTGCCCTTCGGCACCATTACGAAGGGGCAGAAGGGGAAGGAAGTGGCCGAGCTGGAGGCTCTGGCGCCCCATGTCTGCGGCTTTTCCGACGATGGCTTCGGCGTGGCGGACGGCGGCCTCATGAAGGAAGCCATGGAGCGCGCCCGGGCGCTGGGCAAGATCATTGCCGCCCACTGTGAAGATACCCGTTATGCCCCGGAGGATCCCTCCAGCGAATGGCGGGAGGTGGAGCGGGACCTGCAGCTGGCTCTGGATACCCGCTGCGCCCTGCACCTGTGCCACCTCTCCTCCGCGGTGAGTCTGGAACTGCTGCGCCAGGCCCGGAAGGACGGGGCGGATGTAAGCTGCGAGACCGCGCCCCACTACCTGCTGCTGGATGAGACTCTGCGCCGGGACAGCGGAAACTGGAAGATGAACCCCCCTATGCGCAGCCCGAAGGACCGGGAGGCCCTCCTGGCGGGGCTCCTGGACGGCACGGTGGATATGATCGCCACCGACCACGCTCCCCACAGCGCGGAAGAAAAGAGCCGGGGCTTTGCCGGCAGCCTCAACGGCATCGTGGGGCTGGAATGTGCTTTTGCAGTCCTGCATACGGGGCTGGTGGAGCCGGGGCTGCTGACGCTGGAGGGGCTGTGCGCCCTGATGAGCGAAAATCCCCGCAGGCGCTTCGGGCTGCCGGAAGCCTCCTTTACCCTGTTTGAACTGGAAAAAAGCTATGTGCTGGAGCCGGAGGAATTCCTTTCCCAGGGCCGCAGCACGCCCTTTGCGGGCAGTACCCTCCGGGGCCGCTGCCTCCTCACCCTCTGGGAGGGTAAGCCCGTGTGGCGGGAAGCGGGGCTGTCGGAAGCCCTGGAGGAAGAAGTATTGGATATCATTGCCCATTCGTGAGGGCGCTGACGGAACAGAACGGAGATGAGCCGCGAAATATGATGAAGGAACAGAGCTTGCAGCTGATTTCCCAGCGGCCGGTGGCGGAAAAGACCTATGAGATGCGCCTCCGGGGCA
>JAZSQG010000286.1:0-2327 GCA_045537855.1 Oscillospiraceae bacterium | reverse complement strand
AGCTCTTCCCGCCCCTGCAGAAGCCCTGGTCGGTGCTGGGCAGTCTGCTGCCCGAAGTGGCCGCTGAAGTGGGCGGGACCTGCACGGTGCTTCTCTGCGCCACCCACGATACCGCCTCCGCCGTGGAGGGCATCCCCATGGAGGGGAACCAGCCCTACATTTCCTCCGGCACCTGGAGCCTGCTTGGGGTGAAGACCCCCGCGCCGCTCACCGACGAAGCCAGCATGCGGGCCAACTACTCCAACGAGGGCGGCGTGGGCTACAACCGCTACCAGAAAAACATCATGGGGCTGTGGCTCATCAACGAGCTGCGCCGGGAGCTCTGCCCCGACGCGGACTTTGCGGAAATCGAACGGATAGCCCGGGAGAGCCGCTGTGACACGCTGGTGGACGCCAATGACCCGGCCTTTCTCGCCCCGGAGAGCATGAAGGCCGCCTTTGACGCTCTTTCCGGCGGCGCGCTGCAAACACCGGGGGACTATTTCCGCTGCGCCTGCCGCTCTCTGGCTGCCTGCTATGCCCGGGCGCTGGAAGAGCTGGAAGAAAACACCGGAACCCGGTACCGGCAGCTTTACATCGTGGGCGGCGGCGCCTTCAACGGCTTTCTCAACGAGCTGACGCAGGAAGCCAGCGGCAAGGAGATCATTGCCCTGCCCATCGAGGCCACCGCCCTGGGCAATCTGAAAATACAAATGGAGGTCCTCTGATATGGCTTATCTGGAAGCAAAGGAAGCCTATGCCGCGCTGGGCGTGGACACGGAAGCGGCCATGGAAAAGCTGAAAACCGTACCCGTATCGCTGCACTGCTGGCAGGGGGACGATGTACGCGGTTTCGATTCGGATCCCACCAAGCCCCTCAGCGGCGGCATCCAGACCACCGGGAACTATCCCGGCAGGGCCCGGAATTACCGGGAGCTGATGGCCGATCTGGATCAGGTCATCCGGCTGGTACCCGGACAGGTGAAGATGAATCTGCACGCCTCCTACGCCATCTTCGATGAGGAAAACGGCGGCTGGGCAGACCGGGACAGGCTGGAGCCCAAACACTTCCAAAAGTGGGTGGAGTTCTGCAAAGACCGGGGTCTGGGCTGCGACTTCAATCCCACCTTTTTCAACCATCCCAAAGCCGAAGGGCTCACCCTGTCCAGCCCCGATGAGGAAATCCGCCGTTTTTGGGTGGAGCACGGGAAAGCCTGCGTGCGCATTTCGCAGTATCTGGCGGAAGAGCTGGGCCAGCCCTGCGTCATGAATATCTGGGCCGGGGACGGCTTCAAGGACATTCCCGCTGACCGCATCGGCCCCCGCCTGCGCTACAAGCAGTCCTTCGACGAAATCCTTTCCGAGCCCTTCGACCGGGACAAGGTCTATCCCTGTGCCGAGAGCAAGGTCTTCGGCATCGGTGTGGAAAGCTACACCGTGGGCAGTGCGGAATGGTGCATGAAGTATGCCGCCGGGCGGGATGACTGCATCTGCCTGCTGGATAACGGCCACTATCACCCCACGGAGCTGGTATCCGACAAGATCTCTTCCCTGCTCACTTACGATAAGAAAATGGCCCTGCACGTCACCCGGGGCGTCCGCTGGGACAGCGACCATGTGCTGCGGCTGGACGATGAGACCCGGGAAATCTGCCGGGAGGTGGTGCGCTGCGGCATTGACCGGGTATTCCTGGCGCTGGACTATTTCGATGCCTCCATCAACCGGGTAGCCGCCTGGGTCATTGGCTTCCGCAGCCTGCAGAAGGCCCTGCTTCAGGCCATGCTGGAGCCCCACGATGCCCTGCGGCAGCTGCAGGATGCCGGAAATTGGACAAAGCTCATGGTGCTGCAGGAAGAGCTGAAGACCTTGCCCTTCGGGGATGTGTGGGCAGAATACTGCCGCCGCTGCGGAAAACCGCAGGACGGGCAGTGGTATGAAGACGTGGAAGCCTATGAAGCCGGGGTCCTGCGGCAGCGGGGCTGAAGGCGGAAAAAGGAGTACCGAACATGACAGAATATACCCTCCGCCCCGCTGAAGTCCGGGACGTGCAGGAGCTTGCCGCCCTGGCGGTCACCCTCTGGCCCGGCCACAGCCAGGAGGAAATGACGCAGGAGTTTACTGACCTGCTGGCCGACCCGGAAGCCCGGGTGTTTCTGGCCTTTGCCGATACCCTGGCGGTGGGCTTCGCCCAGTGCCAGCTGCGGCGTGACTATGTGGAGGGCACCCAAAGCAGCCCCGTGGGCTACCTGGAAGGCATTTATGTGGCGCCGGAGCACCGCGGAAGCGGCCTCGCCCGACAGCTGCTGGCCGCCTGCGAAGCCTGGGCCCGGGCGCAGGGCTGCCGGGAA
>JAZSQG010000173.1:0-4852 GCA_045537855.1 Oscillospiraceae bacterium | reverse complement strand
GAACACTCCCAGGCCAAAAAAAACCCCGCCAGACAAGGGTCGGGGGGACTTTTTTGCTTTCTTTTCTCTTAGCCGGGGAACTTGTCGTAAGAATCCAGGGCAAGGGCCAGAGCATCGGACACGCCGTTGATGCCGTTGGTCATCAGGGTCAGCAGGATGGCGCCCTTGACTTCGTCGCGGGTGGCGCCGGCCTTCTTGGCAAACCCGGCATGGGCGGCCACGGAGCCGAGGCCGCCGCGGCTGGCCTGAATAGCCATGTAGATGAGCTGGAAGGTCTTCTCATCCAGGCCGCAGTCCTTCATCAGGTTGTTGGTGAAGTCCATGAAGCCCTTCATGGTTTCGGGGGATTCCTTGCCCCAAACTTCAAAGAAATTAACTTCTGCCATGGTAATTTCCTCCTGTTTTAATGTTTGATTCAGTGTAACAGATTCTACCCCGCAGTGCAAGAGCAAGCCATTTGAAATATCAGAAAATCCGCAGCAAGAAGCCGACTGCTGAACTGCCTGCTTCCCTGCGGACAAAAAACCGACCGCGTGCCCGAAAGCACGCGGTCAGAATGTGTATTGAAGTTACAATACGAAGCAGCAGAGACTTAGCCCTTCAGCTTGTTGGCCAGCTCGGCGGCGGAGGCGGCGTCTTCGGAGTAGCCGTCAGCACCGATTTCGTCGGCGAAAGCCTGGGTGACAGGGGCGCCGCCAACCATGATCTTCACGGTGTCGCGGAGGCCGGAAGCAACGATCGCGTCCACGGTGTCCTTCATGGCGGGCATGGTGGTGGTCAGCAGAGCAGACAGAGCAACGATCTTGCAGTCGGGGTTGGCCTTCATGGTCTCGATGAACTTCTCGGCGGGCACGTCGACGCCCAGGTCGATGACTTCGAAGCCAGCGCCTTCGATCATCATGCCGACCAGGTTCTTGCCGATGTCGTGCAGGTCACCAGCGACGGTGCCAAGGATGAGCTTGCCCTTGGACTCGGTGCCGGCAGCCTTCAGATGGGGGGTCAGAACTTCGACGCCCTTCTTCATGGCGCGGGCAGCGATCAGCATTTCGGGGACAAAGATCTCGTTGTTCTTGAACTTCTCGCCAACAACGGCCATGGCGCCGATCATGCCTTCGTTGAGGATCTCAGCAGCGGAGAAACCGGCATCAAGAGCTTCCTGGGTCAGACCGGCAACGATCTTAACCTTACCTTTTTCTACGGCGGCAGCAACTTCTGCGAGCTTGGACATTGTAAAATTCCTCCTGATAAAAATTTATAAAAAACTTAATTGGGAAAACTGATTAGGAATGCGGGGTCTGAAAAAGCTTATGCCTTTTTCTTGTTGGTAGCGGCGATGCGATCTTCGCGGAAAGCAGTGATGTATTCCATGCAGAAGTCGTCCATGCCGAGGAGCGCCTCGGTGGCATACACGACGCCCAGGAGCTGCTTGTCCAGGGGATCGAACACGGCGCTGTCCATGCCGGCCTGGATGGCCAGGGTGACGAAGCCCATGTTGACGAGCTTACGGGCGGGCAGGTTGAAGCTGATGTTGCTGACTGCGCCGCTGATGTGGATGGTGGGGTACTTCTTGCGGATGGTGGTCATGACCTCGACGACCATGGCGATGCCATCTTCGGAAGTGCAGAGCATCTCCACCAGGGGATCGATGTGGATACGATCGGGAGAAATGCCGTACTCTTCGGCCTTCTTCATGATGTTGTCGAACACGCGGAGTCTGTCCGCAGCGCTCTTGGGGATGCCGGTGTCATCGCTCAGCAGAGCCATGACTTCCCAGTCCTTGTATTCGGGCTTGGCCAGCAGGGGGAAGATCAGGTCGATCTTGTTGCCTTCGCCGGAGACGGAGTTCACCAGGCCGGGCTTCTTCACGTAGGGCAGAAGCTCCACGAGGCACTCGGCATTGGGGCTGTCGACACTGATGGGGGTGTCGGTCACTTCCTGGACCAGGTCCAGCAGCCAACGCATGGTTTCGAGCTCGACTTCGGGGGCGACGGAAGCGCAAACGTCGATGAACGTAGCGCCGGCTTCACTCTGACGAACCGCAAGATCCTTGAGGAACGCCTCATCCTTGGCGGCAATGGCCTTGCCGACGGAGGGAATGGAGCCATTGATCTTTTCAGCAATGATAATCATTTCAAAAACCTCTCCTATTTGGTTTCGCTGCTTAAACAAGCGTAGTATATCATATCCTTTGGAATATCACAACACCAAAATTCGCAAAGCATGCACTTTTTCTTGCAATTTTTAGGCCAAAGTTCGTTCTGCGGCCTCAATTACATGCTTTACAAGCACGCTGGTGGTGACGGTGCCAACACCGCCGGGCACGGGGGTGACGGCGGCGACCACCTTTTCCGCTGCGGCAAAGTCCACATCGCCCAGCATGTTTCCCTCTTCGTCAAAGTTGATGCCCACGTCAATGACGATCTGGCCTTCCCGGAAGAAGCCCTCGCCCACCACGCCGGCCTTGCCCGCGGCGGCGATGATGATGTCCGCCTCCCTGGCGACGGCAGCCATGTCCTTGGTTTTGGTATGGCACACGGTGACGGTGGCGTTCTTCCGGATGGCCATCACGGCGGCGGGCTTACCAACCACCAGGCTTCTCCCCACCACGCAGACCTTCTTCCCTGTCAGGTCGATGCCGAAATGATCCAGGATTTCCATGCAGGCGGTGGGAGTGCAGGGCGGGAAGCCCAGTTCCGTGCAGGCATAGGTACCGGCCATGCTCAGGTCGGTGATGCCGTCCACGTCCTTGGCAGGGTCCAGCTGATTGCGGATGTAGTTCTCATCCATGGTTTTGGGCAGGGGACGGAACAGCAGACAGCCGTGGATGCCCTTGTCTTCGTTGACTTCCCGGATGACGGCCAGGAGCTCCTCCTGGCTGCAGTCTGCAGGAAGAATGAAATTTTTCACCGCCACGCCGATGCCCTTGCAGCGGGTCATGGCGCCCTTTTCATAGCTGATGTCGTCAGGCCGTTCTCCCACGCGGACGATGGCCAGGGTGGGCGTAACACCCTTTTCCTGCAGCAGGGCCACCCGGGCCACGAGTTTCTCTTTCAGCGCGCTGACAACTTCCTTGCCTTTCAGAATTTCTGCCATGTGTTCTCCTTATTCCGCGGGCTTCAGTCTGGCAAAAACGCTTTCATAGATCTCGTCCGCCATAGGGACATAGGTATCCAGCATCTCCAGCGCCTTTTTGTCCAGCCCGGAAGCATATTCCCTGTCCTTCATGCTCTTGGTGTTGATAAACACGTTGAGACTTGCGCCCTGCAGCGCCGCCTTACAAAAAGCAACACCCACACCGGCGTCGGAAATGGCAAGGCTGCTGCCCTTCGCCGCAAATTCCTTCTGCAGCAAAATGGCTTCACAGCACTTCTCCATAATTTCCATAGGCACAGAGCAGGCGTCTCTCAGGCAGGCTTCCATAATGCGGGCCTTTTCAGCCTTCTCCTCCTCTGTTTCCTTGGGGAGACCGTAGGCCTTGCTTAAAGGCTCAAACACACGGGCATCCTCGTCGATCTGCCGGAGCAGCTCGGCGCGGACGCTTTCCGCTTTTTCCATCAGGGCAATGATTTCGGCTTCCACATCGGCATACTTCTTCTTGCCGACGGTCAGGGCTCCTACCATGGAGCCCAGTGCAGTGCCGACAGCGCCTACCAAAGCGGAGGCGCCCCCGCCCCCAGGCACAGAGGCCTTGGAGGCGAGAACGTCGGTAAACACAACAATATCCTGTTTCAGAAAGCTCATGGTTTACCTCACTCCGTATTGGTCTTAGAACAGGCCGCTGACCTTGCCGGTCTCCACATCCACATCGATGCGGCGGTAGGCGGGGTCGGAGGAGGTGCCGGGCATCATGCTGATGGTACCGGCCATGGGGCAGAGGAACTTGGCTCCGCCGTAGACAAGGATGTCACGGATAGGCAGACGCCAGCCCTTGGGCACGCCCTTCACTTCGGGCTTGTCGGACAGGGACAGATGAGTCTTGACCATCATGGTGCAGAAATCGGCATAGTGGGGATCGCTCTCGAAGCGCTCGGCCTTCTCGATGGCCAGAGGCGCCCAGTCCACGCCGTCGGCGCCGTAGACTTCCTTGGCGATGAGCTCAACGCGCTCACGCAGAGGCATTTCCAGAGGATAGAGGTACTTCAGATCCACGGGATCGTTGCAGGCATCCACCACGGCCACGGCCAGTTCCCGGGCACCTTCGCCGCCGTAACGCCAGTGGTCGGAAGCGGCGCAGCGCACGCCCTGCTCCTTGCACAGACGCTTGACCAGCTCGATCTCGGCCTCGGTATCGGTGTAGAACTTGTTGATGCACACCACGGGCTGGATGCCGGACTTCTTGACGGTGTTCACATGGTGGAAGAGGTTGGCGCAGCCGGCTTCCAGCAGGGCCAGGTTCTCGCTCTTGTATTCCTCGGGCAGGGGCTTGCCGGCAACCACAGCCGGGCCGCCGCCGTGCATCTTCAGCGCGCGGACGGTGCAGACCAGGACGGAGACGTTGGGCTGCAGGCCGCTGAGGCGGCACTTGACGTTCCAGAACTTCTCAAAGCCGATGTCGGCAGCGAAGCCGGACTCGGTGACGTGATAATCGAAGAGCTTCAGGGCCAGACGGTCGCCGATGATGGAGCTCTGGCCGATGGCGATGTTGGCGAAGGGGCCGGCATGCACCAGGCAGGGCTGATGCTCGACGGTGTAGCAGAGGGTGGGGTTGATGGTGTTGCGCATCCAGGCGGCCATGGCACCGTCTACTTCCAGGTCGGCGGTGGTGACGGGCTTGCCGTTCTTATCGTAGGCGAGGATGATCTTGCCGATGCGTTCGCGCAGGTCTTTGAGGTCGCGAGCCACGGCGAGGATG
>JAZSQG010000090.1:0-5784 GCA_045537855.1 Oscillospiraceae bacterium | reverse complement strand
CCAGCCGCCCGTTGAGAAAGGCCCGGCGGGAAAACTCCCCGGGCCCGGCCTGCCGCGCCCCCAGATCGAAGAGGCGGCGGAGGATGGCGTTCAGGGCGGCGGGGCTGCCGTGGCCCTGCAGCTCCGCCGTGTCCTCCCCGGTGAAGCTGCCGGGGCCGGGGCTGTAGAACATCAGCACCTGATCCAGCGCCTGCCCGTCTTCGTCCAGCAGGTCGCCCAGCACCAGCTTCCGGGGGGGATAGTCCCGGAGGCGGCCCCCGAAGGCGGGGCGGAAGGCGGCTTCCGCGATGGCGATGGCCTCTTCCCCGCTGAGGCGGATGATGCCCAGGGCGCTTTTCTGCATGCCGGTGGCGATGGCGGCAATGGTATCGGCCATAAGTATTGCTCCTTCCGAAAAGCGGGGGCGCGGTGTGGCCGCGCCCCCGAAACGGGAATCCTTTGTTCTGCTTATTTGCTGTCCAGATCGTACATCTGCTTCTGGAGCAGCAGCTTCTTGTACTTGATCTCCGCGTTCTCCGCCGCGATTTTGAAGAGTTCCTTTGCACGCTCGGGGAAGCTGAGGGCCAGAGAGCTGTAGCGCACCTCGCTCATGAGGAAGTCCTCGTACTTGCCGGAGGGGGCGGCGCTGTCCACGCTCAGGGGGTTCCTGCCGTCGGCCTCCAGGCGGGGATCGTAGCGGAAGAGGTTCCAGTAGCCCGCGTCCACGGCGGCCTTCATGATGCCCATGCTGTTGCCCATGCCGGAGCGGGCGCCATGGTTGATGCAGGGGGCGTAGCCGATGATGAGGCTGGGGCCGTCATAGCTTTCCGCCTCGGCCAGCGCCTTCAGGCACTGGTTGTAGTCGGCACCCAGAGCCACCTGAGCCACATAAATGTAGCCGTAGCTGATGGCGATCTGGGCCAGATCCTTCTTCTTCACGGCCTTGCCGGCTGCGGCGAACTGGGCCACCGCGCCGATGGGCGTGGCCTTGGAGGCCTGACCGCCGGTGTTGGAGTAGACTTCGGTATCAAAGACGAAAATGTTGATGTTTTCGCCGCTGGCCAGCACATGGTCGAGACCGCCGTAGCCGATGTCGTAGCCCCAGCCGTCGCCGCCGAAGCACCAGAAGCTGGGCTTGGGAAGCAGGTCGGCATTTTCCACCACGAAGCGGGCGTTTTCGTCGGCGCTGCCCCGGCAGGCGGCCAGCAGTTCTTCCCCGGCGCCTTCCGCCAGCGCGCTGACATTCATGTTTTCCAGCCAGTTCTTCGCAGCCTGGCCGATGGCGGGGTCTTCCGTCAGAGCGCTGACCTTGTCGGCCATGAGGGCGCGGCGCTGCTTCATGGCGTTGAGCATGCCGAAGCCGAATTCGGGGTGGTCTTCAAAGAGGGAGTTGGACCAGGCGGGGCCGCGGCCCTTCTTATCCACAATATAAAAAATACTAGGCGCGCTGCCGCCCCAGATGGAGGAGCAGCCGGTGGCGTTGGCGATGAACATGCGCTTGCCGAAGAGCTGGGTGATGAGCTTGGCATAGGGCGTCTCGCCGCAGCCGGCGCAGGCGCCGGAATACTCGAAGAGGGGCTTGGAGAACTGGCTGCCCTTGGGGGTCTCGGGGGCGAAGGGGAGCTTCTTGTCGCTGATCTCCTTCACCGCATAGTCGTAGGCGGCCTGCTGCAGGGGCATCTCCGTGGCGGGGGTCATCACCAGGGCCTTGTTCTTGGCGGGGCAGACATTGGCGCAGCTGCCGCAGCCCAGGCAGTCGGCGGGGTCCACCATGATGGCGAAGCGCAGGGTCTCCACACCCTTGCCGCCGGTCATGGGGATGGTCTCGGTGCCTTCCGGCGCCGCATCCAGCTCCTCCTGATTGTAGGCGAAGGGACGGATGGCGGCGTGGGGGCAGACCAGGGAGCAGCGGTTGCACTGGATGCAGTTTTCGGGGATCCATTTGGGCACATCCACGGCGCTGTTACGGCGCTCGAAGGCGGCGGTGCCCTGGGGCATGTGGCCGTCGGCATTGGCCATGAAGGCGGAGACGGGGAGACTGTCGCCCCGGAGGTTGGTGGCGGGGAGCATGATGCGGCTCACATAGTCCTTCAGGTCCGCCCGGTCGGTATCCACCGCTTCGGCGGCGGCGTCGGGGGCGGGATCACGCCAGCTTTCGGGGATGCTGATCTCCTGATAGCTGTCCAGACCCGCGTCCACCGCGGCGTAGTTCATGTTGACCACCTTTTCGCCCTTGCGGCCGTAGGTGTCCAGAATGGCTTTCTTCATATAGCCCACGGCGTCCTCGATGGGGAGGATCTCGCTGAGCTTGAAGAAGGCGGACTGGAGGATGGTGTTGGTGCGGCCGCCCAGGCCCAGCTTCTGGGCCAGATGCACCGCGTCCACGGTGTAGAAGCGGATGTTGTTTTCCGCAATATACTTCTTGGCGGCGGCGGGGAGCTTGGCTTCCAGCTCTTCAAAGCTCCAGGGCCAGTTCAGCAGGAAGACGCCGCCGGGCTTGACATCCTGCACCACGTCGTACTTCTCCATATAGCTGGGGGCGTGGCAGGCCACGAAGTCGGCCTTGGAGACATAGTAGCTGGACTTGATGGGGCTCTTGCCGAAGCGCAGGTGGGAGATGGTGACGCCGCCGGACTTCTTGGAGTCATACTGGAAGTAGGCCTGCACGGTCATATCCGTGTGGTCGCCGATGATCTTGATGCTGTTCTTGTTGGCACCCACGGTGCCGTCGGAGCCCAGACCCCAGAACTTCAGGGACTTGATGTCCGCGGGGGTGGTGTCCGGCTCTTCCTCGATGGGCAGGCTCAGGCCGGTGACATCGTCCACGATGCCGATGGTGAAGCTGTTCACGGGCGCTTCCTTCTGCAGGTTGCGGATGACGCTGATGACCGCGCCGGGCGTGGTGTCCTTGGAGCCGAGGCCGTAGCGGCCGCCGTACACGGGCACGCCGTCGAACTTCGTGCCCTTCAGGGCCGCCACCACGTCCAGATACAGGGGCTCGCCCAGGCTGCCGGATTCCTTGGTGCGGTCCAGCACGGCGATCTTCTTCACCGTGTCGGGCAGGGCGGAGAGCAGATGGGCCTGGCTGAAGGGGCGGTAGAGATGCACGCTGATGCAGCCTGTCTTTTCGCCCTTGGCGTTCAGGTAATCCACGATCTCCTCGGCGGTGTTGCACACGCTGCCCATGGCGATCATGACATATTCCGCGTCGGGCGCGCCGTAGTAGTTGAAGAGTTTGTAGTTACTGCCGGTGCGGCGGGTCACTTCCTCCATGTACTGCTCCACCACGGCGGGCAGGGCGTTGAAGGCGGTGTTGCAGGCTTCCCGGTTCTGGAAGAAGATGTCCGGGTTCTGGGCGCTGCCCCGGAGCATGGGATGGCTGGGCAGGTTGGCCCGCTCCTTGAAGGCGCGGACGGCGTCCATATCCAGCATTTCCTTCAGCTCTTCGTAATCCCACACCGCCACCTTGTCGATCTCGTGGGAGGTGCGGAAGCCGTCGAAGAAGTTCAGGAAGGGCAGGCTGCCCTTGATGGAGGCCAGGTGGGCCACGGCGCTCAGGTCCATGACCTCCTGGGGATTGGCGGAAGCCAGCATGGCGTAGCCGGTGCTGCGGCAGGCCATGACGTCACTGTGATCACCGAAGATGTTCAGGGCATGGGTGGCCACGGTGCGGGCGGAGACATGGATGACGCCGGGCATCAGCTCGCCGGCGATCTTCAGCATGTTGGGGATCATCAGCAGCAGGCCCTGAGAGGCGGTGAAGGTGGTGGTCAGCGCGCCGGTGACCAGAGAGCCGTGAACCGCGCCCGCAGCGCCGGCTTCCGACTGCATCTCCACCAGTTTGACAGTCTGCCCGAAAATATTCTTCCGGCCCTCGGCAGCCCAGCTGTCGGCCAGTTCTGCCATGACGGAAGAGGGCGTGATGGGGTAAATCGCGGCAAGCTCGGTAAACGCATAGGCCACATGTGCCGCAGCGCTGTTGCCGTCCATGGTTTTGAGTTTCCGTGCCATTTTTGGTCCTCCCCGTATTTTAAAACGTAATAGTATGGTATCCATCGGATAGTAATTCATTCTAACACCATACAGCACCGAAGTAAATAATGAAATTGCACCAAAATCGCCTCCGCCCTTGCAATATACAGGGCAATACGATAAAATGTATGCAAATGTATCCCTGCAAAAATACCGGATACTGGAAGAAAAGCCGGCTCTGAGCGGGACTGCGGCGGCAAAAACGCCGAAGGAGCGCCCGGCGGCGAAAGGGGCTTTTTGCAGGATGAAGACGCGCGGCATGCAAAAAGGAGGCGGACTTATGGCTGCTCAGACCGTGCGGGTGCAGAGCCTGGGCGTGGCGGGCATCCGGGGCTACGGCGTCACCGTGGAGTGTTTTTCCGGCGGCGGCGTCAGCGGCAGCTTCGATGTGGTGGGGCTGCCGGATGCGGCGGTGAAGGAAGCCCGGGAGCGGGTCCGCGCCGCGGTGCGCAGTCTGGGCTTCCGCTTTCCTGCAGGGCGGATGACGGTGAATCTCGCCCCGGCGGACACCCGGAAGGAGGGCACCCTCTATGACCTGCCCGTTCTGCTGGGGGTCCTGGCTGCCACGGAGCAGCTGCCGCCCCTGCCGGAGGACAGCGCCTTTTTCGGGGAGCTGAGTCTCGGCGGTGCGCTGCGGCCCGTGCGGGGGGCTTTGTCCATGGCCCTGGCCGCGGTGCGCCTGGGGATCAAAAAACTTTATGTCCCGGCGGACAACGCCTCCGAAGCGGCCTTCGCCCGGGAGCTGACGGTCTACCCCGTGGCGGATGTGCCCGCCCTGCTGCGGCACCTGCGGGGGGAAGAATTTCTCTGCACCGCCCTGCCCCCGGAGGAGGGGGAGGGCGAAGCGCTCTTCGGGGCGGACTTCAGCGAGGTCAAGGGGCAGGAGGATGTGAAGCGGGCCCTGGAGGTGGCGGTGGCCGGGGGCCACAATGTGCTCCTCTCCGGCCCGCCCGGCAGCGGCAAGAGCATGCTGGCCGGTCGGCTGAGATCCATTTTCCCTGCCATGAGCCGGGAGGAGATGCTCCAGACCACGGAGATCCACTCCATCGCGGGGCTCACCCATCGGGACAGCCCCGTCGTCCGCACCCGGCCCTTCCGGGCGCCCCATCACAGCCTGTCGGCAGCGGCCCTCACCGGGGGCGGGGCCAGTCCCCGGCCCGGGGAGATCAGCCTTGCCCACAACGGGGTGCTCTTTCTGGACGAACTGCCGGAGTTCTCCCGTCCGGCCCTGGAAGCCCTGCGTCAGCCTCTGGAGACCGGGGAGGTGACCATCTCCCGGGTGGCGGGTACGGTGACCTATCCCAGCCGCTTCATGCTGGTGGCGGCCATGAATCCCTGCCCCTGCGGCTGGTACGGGCATCCCTCGGACCGCTGCCGCTGCGGCGAGGGGGCGGTGCGGGCCTATCAGAAGCGCATTTCCGGCCCCATGCTGGACCGGATCGACATTTTCGTGCGGGTGCGCTCCCCGGAATATGAGGAGCTGCGCAGCGAGGGAGCCGGCGAAGCATCCGCCGACGTGCGGGAGCGGGTGGAGCGGGCCCGGGAAGTACAGCGCCGCCGCTTCGAGGGCAGCCGGGTGCAGGTGAATGCCTGGCTCTCCGGAGAATTGCTGCGCCGCAGCTGCAGGCTGGACGATGCTTCCGAAACGATGCTCCGCCGGGCCTTCCGGGACCTGGGGCTCACCGCCCGGAGCTACGACAAGGTGCTGCGGGTGGCCAGGACCGTGGCGGACCTGGCAGGCAGCGAGGAGATCCGCGCCCCCCATATGGCGGA
>JAZSQG010000002.1:0-8383 GCA_045537855.1 Oscillospiraceae bacterium | reverse complement strand
TCCCTAAGACCGCTTGGCCTCCGACTACAAAACAAACAAGGAGCACCATTTGGTGCTCCTTGTTTGTTTGGCGGAGGCAGAGGGATTCAGAACCAAGCCTCGTCAGCCGCAAGCGGCAGTCTCGGCGCAAATTTGCTTGATGGCAGAGTGCCGTCATTTTGCAAGCAAAAACGCAAATTCGCCCCGCGCGCTTCACGCGCAGGGTTTCTCAACACGCTCTACCCCCACAACGCAAAAGGCACCCCAAAGGGTGCCCTTGCGTGGCGGAGGCAGAGGGATTCGAACCCCCGTGGGGTTGCCCCCAAACGGTTTTCAAGACCGCCTCGTTATGACCGCTTCGATATGCCTCCGTAAGAGAGGTGCAACGTCGTTGCACCTCTCTTACGGAGCAAAACGAGAAGTGGCTCGATGAGCGTTTGCTCATCGAATCCGCTGCGCATACCCCACTCGAAGATCGATAAGCTTGCTTATCAGGCGCAGAGTGTGGGTATATTCGCCATGGACGAAATATGCCTCCGTAAATTCGATGCAACGTCGGTGATTTTCGCCACAAGCGAAATAACCCTCCGTATTTACCCAATTATTCTATCACACCCCAAAAGAAAAGTCAAGAGGTTTTTCAAAAAGGAGCGTTTTTTCTTTTTCTCTCCTTTTCGGTTTTTATGAAGCAAAAAAGGGAATTGTGTCTATCGTTCACAAAAAGTTAACACTAGACCGGCAAGAAGGTCGCCATCATCGGTGCCGGCCCCGGCGGCCTCACCGCTGCCTACTATCTCCGCAAGGCCGGCCACAGCGTCACCATCTTTGAGCGTCAGGAAAAGGCCGGCGGCGTCATGCGTTACGGCGTGCCTCACTACCGTCTGCCCAAGGACATCGTGGACAAAGTGGTGGGTGCCATCGAGAAGATGGGCGTCACCATCAAGTGCGGCGTCAACGTGGGCAAGGACATCACCGTGGAAGACATCGACGCTCAGTTCGACAGCGTCTTCTTCGGCACCGGCGCCTGGAAGCAGCCCATCCTGGGCATCGGCGGCGAAGATCTGGCCCTCTTCGGCCTGAACTTCCTCACCGAAGTCAATACTTATCTGGAAAAGACCATCGGCAAGAACGTGCTGGTCTGCGGCGGCGGCAACGTGGCCATGGACGTGGCCCTGACTGCCAAGCGTCTCGGCGCTGAGAAGGTCACCCTGATCTGCCTGGAGAAGCGGGAAGAGATGCCCGCCACCAGCGAAGAGATCGAGCGCGCCGAAGAAGAAGGCGTGGTCATCCACAACAGCTGGGGCCTGGGCAGCGTCATCACCGATGCCGACGGCAAGGTCACCGGCCTGGATTCCAAGAAGTGCGTCTCCGTGCGCGACGCCAGCGGCCGCTTCAACCCCGTGTACGACGAGGATGAGCGCACCGTTTACGAGTCCGACTTCATCATTCTGGCCACCGGTCAGGCTGTTGACATCGGCTTCCTGGGCGACAAGTTCGGCGCCCAGCTGAAGAGCGCCCGCGGCCTCATCGACGTGGACCTCAGCACCTTCAAGACCACCCGCAAGGGCATGTACGCCGCCGGCGACGTGGCCACCGGCCCCAACATCGCCATCCGCGCCATCAACGGCGGCCGTGTCGCTGCTCAGAACATGAGCCGCGAGCTGGGCGTGGTGATCCCCTCTCAGGAGATGACCCGCGACTTCGTCCACTGCGATACCGAAGGCATCGACGTGCACGTGAAGAATCCCCAGCCCGAGCGCGCTCTGGGCGAGCGCACCCTCACCGATGAGGACGGCTTCTCCTACGACGCCGAGACCCTGCTGAAGGAAGCCCATCGCTGCATGAACTGCGCCTGCTACGCGGTCAACCCCAGCGACGCCGCTCCCGCCCTCATCGCCCTGGACGCCAAGGTGGTCACCACCAAGCGCGTCATGGACGCCGAGGAGTTCTTTGCTGTGAACATTCTCAGCAACAGCAAGCTGGACAAGGATGAGATCATCACCGAGATCCAGATCCCCGTGCAGGAAGCCGGCGCGAAGAGCGTTTACAAGCGCTTCGCCTTCCGTAAGAGCATCGACTTCCCCGTGGTGAACCTGGCCATCCTCCGCAAGGCCGACGGTCAGACCCGCGTCTGCCTGAACGCCGTGGCCCCCGTGCCCTACCGGGCTGTGGGCGCCGAGGAAGTGCTCAACGGCAAGGAGATCACCGAGGAACTGGCCGAGGCCGCCGGCGAAGCCGCCGTGGCCGCTGCCGAGCCCTTCGAGGCCAACAAGTATAAGATCCAGATCGCCAAGACTCTCGTCAAGCGCACTCTGCTTGGCATGTAAGAGCTTGCCGGTCCCATGTGTTCGGGGGGTGCTGCCGCTGGCAGCACCCCCCGAAACGCATCCGGGCGAAAGGAGGGCGCTGTGCCTCCGGAAAACCCCGGAATTTCAGTAAATTTTTCCCCTTGGGGGAAAATCGTCTTGACCTTGGAACTATACCAAGGTTTATACTTCACCATGTATGAGTATGTTGTCAATCATAGACGGATATACAAACGATCAGGAGGAGTGAAACGAATTTGGAAAAGGTGTACACCAATCTGACGACCGGTGGTCCGATTTCCGTTTACGTTGAAGACGGAAAGATCACCCGAATCCGCCCGATTCAGATCCCGGAAGAGGATTATCCGAAGGCGTGGGTCGTTGAAGACCGCAACGGTAAGAAGTATTCTCTTTCCAAGGCCATGCGTCTGGCCCAGAACATTCTGGCCGAGCGTAACCGCCTGTACTCGGAGGACAGAATCCTTTATCCCCTCAAGCGCGTGGACTGGGATCCCAACGGCGAGCGCAATCCCCAGAACCGCGGCAAGTCCGGCTTTGAGCGCATCAGCTGGGACGAAGCTGCCACCATCATTGCCAAGGAAATCGAGCGCGTCGCCCCCATGGGTGCCGACGGCGTCCGTGACGGCCATGCCATTACCGCCCTCACCGGCTCCCACCACAACTGGGGCATCGTGGGCTACAAGATGGCTCCCTTCGGCCGTTTCTTCGGCATGATCAACTACACCCCCATCCTGGACAACCCCGACTCCTGGGAAGGCTGGATGTGGGGCGCCCCCCACATGTGGGGCTTCTACTGGCGTCTTGGCCAGCCCGAGCAGTTCGACCTGCTGCAGGACGCTCTGAAGAACACCGACATGGTCGTGTTCTGGTCCAATGACCCCGACTCCACCCACGGCATCTACTCCGGCCAGGAGAGCAACATCTGGCGTGTCTGGATGAAGGAAATGGGCATGAAGTGCGTCTTCATCGACCCCTTCTACAACTACACCAACGCCGTTATGGACGGCACCTGGTTCGCCCCCCGGCCCGGCACCGACACCGCTCTGGCGGCTGCCATTGCCTACACCTGGTTCGAGGACGACACCTATGACCACGACTACGTGGAGCGCAAGACCATCGGCATCGACGAATTCCGCGCCTACATCATGGGCGAGGAAGACGGCGAGCCCAAGACCTGCGAATGGGCTGCCGAGAAGACCGGCATCCCCGCCCGCCGGATCCGCGCCCTGGCCAAGGAATGGGCCAGCAAGAAGGTCGCCCTGGCCGGCGGCGTCCGCGGCGGCGAAGGCAGCGCCTGCCGTACCGCTTACGGCACCGAAGAAGCCCGTATGCTCATCGCCCTGGCTGCCATGCAGGGCTTCGGCAAGCCCGGCGTCTCCATCTGGGGCACCACCATGGGCGCGCCTGCCGACTACACCTGGTTCCCCGGCTATGCCGAACCCGAGAGCCAGATGGGCAAGTCCAGCGTTGCCAACCGCAAGCTGGCCACCGAAGGCACCGTCAAGCAGCGTCTGTACCGCCTGACCTACCCCGAAGCCATCATCGAAGGCAGCGGCGAGTTCATCGGCGACGGCTTCTGCGGCAAGAGCATCGAGCAGCAGTTCAACATGAACTACTACCCCATCGAAGGCAAGGTCAAGATCCTGTGGCGTTACGGCGGCTCCTTCATGGGCACCATGACCGAGACCAACCGCTACATCAAGCTGTACCAGTATGACGGCCCCAACTATCTGGAAACCGTCATCAACCAGGACTGCTGGTGGTCCGGCGAGACTCCCTATGCCGATATCATCCTCCCCGCCTGCACCAACCTGGAGCGTAACGACCTGGGCGAGTGGAGCGTCGGCGGCGGCTACACCACCCATGCCCACATCGGCAACAACTGGCGTATCATCGTCCGTGAGCAGAAGTGCGTGGAGCCCGTGGGCGAAAGCAAGTCCGACTACGAGATCTTCACCCTCATCGCCGAGAAGCTGGGCCAGAAGGAACTCTACACCGAAGGCAAGACCGAGGACGATTGGGCCGAGGCTTACTGGAACCTCAGCGACCTCAGCAAGCGCTGCAGCTGGGAAGAGTTCAACAAGAAGGGTTACTACATCGTGCCCGTGCCCGAAGACTACGAAGAGCATCCCGCCTTCCGCTGGTACTACGAGGACCGCGACTGCGATACCCAGGACTACCTGAACCCGAAGCTGAACACCAAGAACAACATGAACACCCTGGAGCCCACCGCCCACTCCAAGGAGCTGGGCACCTGGTCCGGCAAGCTGGAGTTTGCCTCCGAAGACCTGAAGAAGCTGGCTCCCGATGATGACGAGCGTCCTCCCGTGCCCCACTACATCCCCTCCTGGGAAGGCCACGAGACCGAGCTGTACAAGAAGTACCCCCTGCAGATCATCTCTCCCCATCCCCGCTTCAGCTTCCACACCCATTACGACAAGCATGCCAGCTGGCTCAATGAGATCCCCGTCCATCGCGTGATCAAGGACGGCTACGCTTACTGGCCCGCCCGCATCAATCCCAAGGACGCCAATGACCGCAACATCAAGAACGGCGACCTGATCGAGCTCTACAACGACCGCGGCAGCGTCATCTGCATCGCCGACGTCACCTACCGTGTGCCCGTGGGCGTCATGCACTCCTACGGCTGCTCCGCCAAGTACGATCCCATCGTGCCCGCCCCCGGCGCCACCGATCGCGGCGGCTGCGTGGACATCCTCACCAACAAGCGGATGCTCTCCAAGAACGCCCCCGGCATGGCTCCCAACTCCTGCCTGATCGAAGTCCGCAAGTGGGAGGGCTGAGCGCGATATACGCGTGAAGCACGGCTCTGATTCCGCTCCGGCGGCCGGAGGAGGCGCTGCCCCCTCCGCCGCCCGGACGAGGAGAGCCACACATCAAAATTAAGGAGTGAAAAAACCAGTGCGATACGGTTTTGTGTTTAACATCGAGCGTTGCAACGGCTGCTATTCCTGCTTCCTGGCCTGCAAGGACGAGCATACCGACAACGATCACGGCTGCATCTGCGCCCCCACCTGCGAAGGTGTGAACCTGATGAAGCTGAGCGAGGTGGAGTACGGCACCGGCTGCAAGGTGAAGGTGGACTACGTCAACACCATCTGCCAGCAGTGCGCCAACCCCGCCTGCATGGCCAAGTATCCCGACCAGGTCTACAAGCGCCCCGACGGCATCGTCATCATCGACCCCGTCAAGGCCAAGGGCAACAAGGAAATGGTTTCCTCCTGCCCCTACGGCGCCATCTTCTGGAACGAGAAGGAGCAGCTGCCCCAGAAGTGCACCATGTGCGCCCACATGCTGGACGCCGGCGAGACCGTCACCCGCTGCAGCGAGGTCTGCCCCAACCAGGCCATGCTCTTCGGCGATCTGGACGATCCCAACAGCGAGATCAGCAAGTACGTTGCCGAGCATAAGGACGAGCTGGAACAGCTGAAGACCGAGCTGGGCCTCGGCCCCGCCCACTACTACCGCCGGCTGCCCAAGCCCTTCATCTGCGGCGAAGTCATCTGCAAGGAATGCGGCGAGGACATCAAGGGCGCCAAGGTCACCGTCAAGTGCGACGAGTGCGGCTGCGTCTACACCACCGAGACCGACTTCCTGGGCGACTTTGAAGTGCTGCAGCTCAGCAAGAACAAGCCCTTCACCGTGACCGTCGAGGCCGAGGGCTACAAGCCTGCCGTTCTCAGCTGCCGTACTTACGCTGCTGTGAACCTGGGCGAAATTTACCTGGAAAAGGCATAAAGAACCTTCAATTTGCGGAGCCGGGCCACTGCGCCCGACTCCGCAGAAGGGCCTTTGGAGATAAGGCCCGACCATACTAATTTTTTCAGAAAGAAGAAGCGGAACAATGGAAAAACTGAGAGAAGTCGTCATTGTTGACGGCTGCCGTACCGCCGTGGGCAGCATGGGCGGTGCCCTGAAGCCCCTCCATGCGCTGGACCTGGCCGCTTGCGTCCTGAAGGGGACCTTGGACCGCACCGGCATCGACCCCAAGGAAATCGACGAGGTCATCCTGGGCCAGTGCCGCCAGACCTCTGACGAACCCAACATCGCCCGCGTGGCGGCCCTGAAGGTGGGCATCCCCGAGGAATGCCCCGCCTACACCGTCATGCGCCAGTGCGCTTCCGGCATGACCGCCGTGCAGAACGGCGCTATGGAGATCATGACCGGGCAGAGCGACGTGGTCCTGGCCGGCGGCACCGAAAGCATGTCCAATGCCGTGTTCTATGTGCGTGATGCCCGCTGGGGCGTCGGCACCGGCAACGTGGAATTTGTGGACGCCCTTACCGAGGGTCAGTTCCGGAGCCAGCCCCAGGAGACCTACGGCCGCTACAACATGGGCGCCACCGCGGAAAACATCGCCCAGGAGCTGGGCATCACCCGCCAGGAGCAGGACGAATTTTCCATCAACTCCCAGCTGAAGGCCATCGCTGCCATCGACGAGGGACGTTTCAAGGAAGAAATCGTGCCCATCAGCGTGCCCCAGGGCCGCAAAAAGCCCCCCGTGATCTTCGATACCGATGAATTCCCCAAGCGGGACACCAGCCTGGAGAAAATGGCCAAGCTGAAGCCCTGCTTCAACATCAAGAAGGATGAGGAAGGCAAGCTGTGGAACGACAGCGCCCTCACCGGCACCGTGACCGCCGCCTCCTCCTCCGGCCGCAACGACGGCGCCAGCGTGCTGATGCTCATGAGCGCCGAGAAGGCTCAGGAGCTGGGCCTGAAGCCCATTGCCAAGATCGTGGGCATGGGCGTTGCCGGCAACGACCCCAAGAGCATGGGTCTGGGCCCGGTGAATGCAGTGCCCAAGGCGCTGAAGAACGCCGGCCTCACCATCGACGATATCGGCCTCATCGAGCTCAACGAAGCCTTTGCCGCCCAGAGCCTGGGCTGCATCAAGGAGCTGGGCTGGGAAGACAAGATGGACATCATCAATGTCAACGGCGGCGCCATCGCCCTGGGTCACCCCGTGGGCTCCTCCGGCAGCCGGATCATTGTCACCCTGATGTACGAGATGAAGCGCCGGGGCGTGAAGTACGGCCTTGCTACCCTCTGCATCGCCGGCGGCATGGGCCAGGCGACCGTCATCGAGCTGTGTGAATAAGTAAATCAACTTTTTAGAAAGAAGGACATAAAATGGCAAATCTGTTTGATCTGACCGGCAAGAATGCCATGATCATCGGCGGCGCCGGTGGTCTGGGCAAGCTGGTGGCCAAGGCCTTCGCCGAGGCCGGCGCCAACGTGGCCATCGCCTCCCGTACCGAGAGCAAGCTGGCCGCCGCCTGCGAAGAGCTGAAGGCTGAGACCGGCAAGGAATTCAAGTACTACGTCTGCGACGCCACCAACGAAGAGTCCGTTGCCGCCTGCGCCAAGCAGTCCAACGAAGACTTCGGCCACATCGACATCCTGGTCAACTCCCAGGGCTCCAACAAGAAGTTCCCCGCCGTGGAGTTCCCCATGGACGTGTTCGAGAACGTGCTCCGTGACGACGTGACCAGCCTGATGCTCACCTGCAAGCACTTCGCCCCCTACATGATGGAGCGCAAGTACGGCAAGATCGTCAACGTCACCTCCGTCCGCGGCAAGATCGCCACCAAGGGCCCCGGCAACGCCGCCTACTGCGCCAGTAAGGGCGCCGTGGATATGCTCACCAAGCAGCTGGCCTCCGAGCTCGGCCCCTACGGCATCACCGTCAACGCCTTTGGCCCCAACATCATGAAGACCCCCATGATGACCAAGATCTTCGAGATGCGTGCCCAGGAAGCTGGCGTCACCGTCGAGAAGTACCTGGAGATGCAGGGCGCCGGCCTGCCCATGCGCCGCATGAGCGATCCCGACGACTGCGTGGGCACCGCTCTGTTCCTGTCCGCTCCCGCTTCCGACTTCCTGACCGGCAACATCCTGTATCCCGACGGCGGCCTGACTGCCATCGGCTAAGGAAACAAAAAAGCCCCTGTTTTCACCCTTTCGGGGGTGAAAACAGGGGAGAAGAAAAGGCTTATTCCACAGGCAGCCACACTTCAAAGTAGCCGGTGAGCTCCTTGCGCTCCTCGTCCAGC
>JAZSQG010000161.1:0-4232 GCA_045537855.1 Oscillospiraceae bacterium | reverse complement strand
CCCGGCAGCAGCTGGCTACCAGACTGCTGGCGGGGGAAGCCTGCGTGGGCTCCAAGAAACTGCAGACGGGTATGCTCAGCAAAGAGGACTGGCAAAAGAAGTCGGATCGGAGCCATGTCGTTCTGTGAGCCAAGGAGTTGTAGTGGGGATTTGTCTTCCTAAGACCGCTTTGCCCCCCGACTTCCCGGCAGCAGCTGGCTACCAGACTGCTGGCGGGGGAAGCCTGCGTGGACTCCAAGAAGCTGCAGACGGGTATGCTCAGCAAAGAGGACTGGCAAAAGCTCAGCGGCGCCACCGCCGTCATCAGCCAGACCCGCCTGATGATCGACGATAATTCCACCCTCAGCGTTTCGGACATGAACGCCCAGTGCCGCAGAGTGCAGAATCTGGGTCTTGTGGTCATCGACTACCTCCAGCTGATGTCCAGCGCCGGGGGCGGCAGCAGTGAAAGCCGCCTGCAGGCGGTGAGCGAGATCAGCCGTATGCTGAAGATCATGGCCAAGGAGCTGAATGTTCCGGTGCTCTGCCTGAGCCAGCTCAGCCGAGCCAGTACGCAGCGCCCGGATAAGCGCCCCATGCTGTCCGATCTGCGTGAATCCGGCTCTCTGGAGCAGGATGCCGACATCGTGCTGGGCCTCTACCGGGAAGATTATTTCAACCGGGAAGCCGAGGAACACAACACCGGTGAACTGATCGTGATGAAGAACCGTCACGGCAGCACCGGCAGCATTCCCGTGCAGTGGATCCCGGAATATACCACTTACGCAAGTGTGGACAAGTATCGGGATGAGTACTGATCTGCCTCTCAAAGCACAAGTGCTGGCCTATATCCGGGAGCATCGCCTGCTGGAGGGTGCCAAAACAGTCCTGTGTGCTTTCAGCGGCGGAGCGGATTCCGCCTGCCTGCTGCACATTCTCCGGAGCCTGCAGGAGGAACTGGGCTTCAGGCTCTGCGCTGCCCACTATAACCATCAGCTCAGGGGGGAAGAATCCCTGCGGGACGCCGCTTTTGCGGAAGCCTTCTGCAAAACGCTGCAGCTGCCCTTTTATGTCGGCAGCGGTGATGTGGCGGCGCATGCCGCCGAGACGGGGCAGGGACTGGAAGCGGCGGGCCGGGAATTGCGCTATGCCTTTCTGGAAGCCTGCGCCGGGAAACTCCCTGCCTGTGTGATTGCCACCGCCCACCAGGCGGATGACCAGGTGGAGACCGTGCTGCTGCACATGCTCCGCGGCAGCGGTTTGGGCGGTCTCACGGGGATCCCGCCCCGGCGGGGCAATATCATTCGCCCCCTGCTTTTTGCTTCCCGCAGGGAAATTCTTGCGTATCTGGAAGAGAACTGTCTGGAGCATGTGGAGGACAGCTCCAATGCCTGCCAGGACTTCACCCGCAATCTCCTGCGTCAGAAGGTGCTGCCGGTTCTGGAGGAACTGAATCCCGCTTACGCCCGACAGGTGCGTCGTATGACGGAGCTGCTTTCGGAGGACGAGATATATCTCAGGTCTCAGGCCCATATTCTCATAGAGCAGGATGGGAGCGGCGTGCGCCTGTCTGCTTCCGGGCTGCGTCTGGCGGCTGTGCCCATCGCATCCCGCGCGATTCGGGCGTGCGCCCAGCACTTCGGCGTGCAGCCGGAGAAAAAGCATGTGGATGCGCTCCTTGCCATGGTGCAGAGCGGGGACAGCGGCAGTATGGATTTTCCCGGCGGCCTGCGCTGCATGCTGAAAGGCGGCTGTGTGTGCTTTGCCCGCCCGGAAGAAACGGAAGGGGAACCATCTTTTCCCGAAACACTGCTTCACTGGAATCAATGGACGGAGATCCCGGAGACCGACTACCGCGTATTTTGGGGCGAAGCGGTCGAGGACGCAAAAATTAACGCCCTGTTCACGACATTCTTCTTCAAAAGAGATAGAATATGTGGTAACATGCTGGTCAGGCCGCGAAAAAGCGGGGATTCTGTCTGCCTGCAGGGCAGGAATGTTACCAAAAGCCTGAAAAAACTGATGATCGAGCTGAAAATACCTGCGGAACAGCGCAGCCGCATCCCGGTTTTTGTGGATGATGCGGGTGTTCTGGCGGTTTTGGGCGCCGGGGCAGACAGTCGTGCCGCCTGCGTGCCGGAAGAAGCGGACGCCGTGCTCTGTATCACTGAAAGGAACAAAGGAAATGAAATACAGCCTTGAAAAGCTGATCGGAAAAGAAGAGATCGCGGAGAAGGTGAAAGCGCTTGCCGCGGAGATTACCCGGGATTATCACGATAAGGATACCGTTTTTGTGGGTATACTGAAAGGGTCCTTTATTTTCCTCGCCGACCTGGCCCGGGCTGTAGAGATCGAAAATCTGGAGCTTGGCTTCATGATGGTCTCTTCCTACGGTTCCGGCACCAAGAGCAGCGGCAATATCAACATAAAAAAAGACCTGGAGACCGACCTGAAAGGGAAGCATGTCCTCATCGTGGAGGACATCGTGGACAGCGGCAACACCCTGAGCTACCTGAAGAAGTATCTCTCAAACCGGGAAGCCGCCTCGGTGAAGGTCTGCACCATCCTGGATAAGCCCTCCCGCCGGCAGACCGAGCTGGTGGCCGACTACTGCGGCTTCGAGATTCCCGACGCGTTTGCCGTGGGTTACGGGCTGGATTACGATGAAAAATTCCGTCAGCTCCCTGACGTCTGCGTCCTCCATCTGGAAGACGAATGATCTGACAGAGTATGAAGGCTCTGTGAAAGAGGTGAATTTGCTTTGAAAAAAGATAAGAAACCCAAGGACATAGGCTTCTATGTACTCATCCTCATCGTCCTCCTTGCCGTTGTGTTTCTGATGGTCTCCAATCAGGATGTGGAGACGATGAAGTATTCCGAGGTCATCAAGCTGTTCCAGGATGAGAAGGTCACGTCCTTTACCGTGGACGGAGACACGCTGGTGATGAACCTGAAGGAGCCCTATGAGGGGCGCTATACGGCGACGCATCAGCTGTACAGCTTCTCCGTGTTCTATGAAGACCTCCATGAGCTCATTGAGGAGCAGTCTCAGGCCGGGATCATCACGGACTACAACTATAATGTGGGCTGGCAGGCGCCATGGTGGCTGACCTTTGTGCCCTATCTGCTGATCCTCATCGTCTTCGGCGTCCTGTGGTTTGTGATGATGAACCGCGGTGCCGGCGGTGGTGACAAGGGCGCCATGCGCTTCGGCAAGGCCCGCACCCATGTGGGTGCCACGGGCAAGAAGGTCACCTTTGCCGATGTGGCGGGTGCGGACGAAGAGAAGGAAGAACTGCAGGAGATCGTGGAATTCATGAAGGACCCCAAGCGCTTTGTGGCGCTGGGCGCACGGATTCCCAAGGGCGTCCTGCTGGTGGGCCCTCCGGGTACCGGTAAGACCCTGCTGGCAAAGGCCGTTGCAGGCGAAGCGGGGGTGCAGTTTCTGTCCATTTCCGGCTCCGATTTTGTGGAGCTGTATGTGGGCGTGGGCGCCAGCCGCGTCCGCGATCTGTTTGACCAGGCAAAGAAGATGGCTCCTGCCATCATCTTCATTGACGAGATCGACGCTGTGGGCCGCCAGAGAGGCGCGGGTCTGGGCGGCGGTCATGACGAGCGCGAACAGACGCTGAACCAGCTGCTGGTGGAGATGGACGGCTTTGCCACCAATGACGGCGTTATTGTCATGGCGGCCACCAACCGGCAGGATATTCTGGACCGGGCGCTGCTTCGTCCCGGCCGTTTCGACCGCCAGATCTATGTGGGTATGCCCGATGTGAAGGGCCGCGAGGAGATCCTCCGGGTCCACATCAAGGGAAAGCCCGTGGCGGAGGATGTGAATCTTAGCACCATCGCCAAGACTACCATTGGCTTCACCGGCGCGGATTTGGAAAACCTGATGAACGAAGCGGCGCTGCTGGCTGCCCGCCGGGCAAAGCGCTTCATCACCATGCAGGAAGTGGAGGAAGCGATGATCAAGGTCATCGCCGGTCCCGAGAAGAAGAGCCGCGTGGTGTCCGACAAGGAACGGCGTCTTACCGCCTTCCACGAGGCCGGGCACGCCGTGGTCTCCTCTGCGCTGGAGTTCAGCGATCCTGTGCATCAGATCAGCATCATCCCACGGGGTATGGCCGGCGGCATGACCATCTATCTGCCCACGGAGGATAAGAGCTTCAACTCCCGCAGTGAAATGCTGGATGATATCGTGTCCCTGCTGGGCGGACGTGTGGCGGAAAAGCTGGTGCTCAACGATA
>JAZSQG010000247.1:0-3887 GCA_045537855.1 Oscillospiraceae bacterium | reverse complement strand
GAATTCAAAGTTCTGGCGGCGGTCCATATAACCGCACTGGAAGAGAACGGGTACCTTGGCCTCACAGGCAGGGCGGTAAAGATCGACGGCCAGCCTGGTGCCGTCGCAGCCCGCGTAATATTGGGAAATGCGAGTGTATTCCATTTGCTTTCCTCCCGTAACGTTCTTTTCTCATATTATACCACGGTTGTTGTCATCTGCAATGTACAATGCAAAGGCACCCGGCAGATTACCCCATGTCGGGACAAGTGTCGAAGCGGTTCCCGGCTGTCGGGGAAGTGTCGCAGGATACAGGAACGATACGGTCAGGAGCATGTTCTGCAGCAGAAAAAAGCAGAACATGACACATAAGTCGGTTTTTGATCTTGATCCGATCAGGAACGGGAAAAAGCCCTGGAGAGCATTTTGCGGCGGGACAGCTTCCGGCCCTGCTTTGCGTTCCTGGCAGCGCTGAATGTTCCCTGTGCTTCAACAATTGAAAATGTTCAAAAAGATTTTTGCCGGATGTTGCGAACAATTCCGGGGCTATGTATAATGGACGCATGGATCATGGGGCGTATGACCGCGCCTGCCGCCGCTGCGGACAGGTGCTGCGTGTCCCGAAAAAATGAAACGGAGGCAAAAGTATGAAAAAGAAGAGCTTGATTCGCCGTACCGCATCCCTTCTTATGGCAGCCGCGATGCTGCTGGCTATGGCATCCGGCGCATTTGCAGCGGAGACCACGCTGGACAGAGCCTGGACGAAGGATCAGGAATTCACGCTTGCCGATCCCGCCCCCTGGAATCTGGAAGAACTGAAGCAGGTGGTGGATGTGCAGGATCCCAGGAGCGTTGCCGCTTATTGGGTGTGGTCCGTGAACCGGCTGATCGACGATTATGATGACGGCATGGAAATGATGAAGTACCTCTTTGCCGATATCGAGCCCTATGGCTCCGGCTATTATGAGGGCGGCATGTCCGGCAAGGCCGGGTGGGATAGCTACTTCAATGAACGCCTGAAGGATGCGGATTACAAGTGGCTGCCCCGTGCCTACTTTGAAGGCGGCAGCGCCCGCAATGGCTTTGCGCCCACCAAGCCTTTGACGCTGGAGCTGTACTACAACAGCACCAATACCGAGACCATCAACAAGCAGACGCTGGAGGATTTCGGCCGTCTGAATATCGTGTATTGGGTCAAGAGCTATGCCGGCGGCAATCAGGTCAATATCACCGTGAGCAAGTTCACCGACAGCGACCGCTGGTATGTCACCAGCGGCACCTCCTCCGCCGCGCTTTTCTATGACCAGCGCTCCGCACTGGAAGATGATGAGCTGGCCGCTGCCAAGGCTGTGGTGACCGATACCAGCACTGAGGCGGAGCATAAGGCCCGCTACGGCGGCGAAGCCGTGGAAGAGCCTGCGGCGAACCCCTTCACCGATGTGGCCGATACGGACTATTATTATGATGCGGTTTTGTGGGCTGCCGAAAACGGCGTGACCACCGGTACCAGTGCCACGACCTTCGGCCCCGGGGATACCTGCACCCGCGGTCAGGTGGTCACCTTCCTGTGGCGTGCTGCAGGCCAGCCTGAGCCCAGCGGCGGCGCCAATCCCTTCAGCGATGTGAAGGAGAGCGACTACTTCTACAAGGCGGTCCTCTGGGCCGTGGAGAAGGGCATCACCACCGGTGCCACTGCCGACAGCTTTGCGCCCAAGAACACCTGCAGCAGCGCCCATATCATCACCTTCCTCTACCGTGCCGTGACCGGCTCCACCGGCGGCTGGTATGAAGAAGCCCGGGACTGGGCGGCAGACGAAGCCCTGCTGAGCGACACCGGCATGGTGGTTGACCCCAAGGAAAACTGCCCCCGCGGCGCGGTGATCACCTTCCTCTTCCGCAACTATAACTGAGGCACTTGCGGCATTCCCGGAAATGCCGGGCTTATCCACAAATCATAAGAAAAGGCCGTGTATCGTGTGATACACGGCCTTTTTGCGCATCCATCCGCTTTAGGTCAGTCTGCCTGCAGATACGCAGCCACCCAGTCATCGATGCAGGCATAGCGCCTGGCCTGCATCCCTGCCCGGCGGTAGTTTTCCAGATAGCGGGAGAGGGCAGCGTCAAAGTGCGCTGCGTTCCCGGAAAGGTTCCGGGGGTCAAAGTCCGCCATGGCGTCTTCCGGGGGGATGTCCACGCATTCCGAAATGTCCTGGAGCATGAACTGGAAGGAAAGCAGGTTCATAAAAGAGGAAAAGAGGTCGTCCGTTTCTGCCGCCTCCCGCATCTTGCCCCGCCAGTTGGAGACCATCTCTTCATAGGTCCCCGTAAGGTTTTCCGAGGTGGGAGGTGCTTTTTCCGGAGGGAGGCTCAGATGGGCCCGGACCGCCCGCAGCAGCGTCGTCAGCGCCCGGCGCACGTCCTCCGCAGTTTCGGCGCGGAGGAGCGGCAGCACAAGCGCTTGCACATCAAAGGGCAGCGGCAGCTGCGCCAGTTCCTGAAAGGCGCGCTTTACTCCCAGTCGGAAATATCTGCCGTGAAAGAGCATCAGCGCCTCAAGCAGGCAGTGGACTGCCGCCCCGGCATAGCGGCGGCAGAAAGAAAGACTGTCGGCAAGGCAGCACTCCGCATACACGGTCATGGCCCGGTCCAGCTGCGCCCGGGCCTTTTCCCTGCGCAGGGGAGATGCCAGCAGCGCGGCGGCCTGTGCGCGCAGTGCTTCCAGCCGGGGGAGGGCATCGGGATCCTTTACATAGACAAGCTGAGAATCCATCAGCTTTCCCAGCTGGGCATGGTCGCACCGGGCGTCCGCCTCCAGCATGGCCCAGGTGGTGCAGTAGATATCATAGCCGATGTCCGCATCCTCCAGAATAAAAGCGCGGCCCAGCTGCCGCCCTGCTTCGTCTTTCACCAGAATGAGCAGGTCCAGGTCGGATCTGGGGTGGATGTCACCCGTGGCGAAGGAGCCGTAAATCCCGATGAGGAGCAGCTGGTCCGGGCAGAGCTTTTCCGCTTTTCGGATGACGGCGTCGATGATTTTTTGATTTCGTTCCTGCATGGTGTATCCCTCGGGTGTGAGTTTTGGTGTCTTACAGGCGGAGGAAGTGCCGGAGGATCTCATCGGCACAGGCCTCACCGGGGCTGCTGCAGGTGTCCACCGTGATGCTGTTGGGAAAGTTCGTTTCCAGCAGGCTGAGCTGCGATTCGGCGCTGCCGATGCTTCGGTTCTGCCGGGATAGTTCCCGCCTGCGCAGCTCTTCTGCCGGGCAGCCCATATTTACCACCAGAACAGAATAGTCTGCCAGCAGCGTCCGAAATTCCCGCAGCGTTTCGCTGTCTTTAAAGAACATATAGGGGACCACCAGGTCAAAGCCCAGGTCTGAATACAGCTTCACCGCATGGAAAAATTTCGAGGCGAAAGCGTACTGGACGGAGAAGTCGCCTTTTTCATAGTCATTGAATTTATCGGGGGCCATCAAAATGAAATCATCGATATCCAGCCGGTACAGTGGCTTGGGGCTGCGGTCCTGCAGGACCCTGGACAGCGTGGATTTCCCGGAACTGGAGACCCCGTTGAGAATGAGGATTTTACCTTGTTTCATGCGTTTGCCTTTCGTAAAGCGATGAAGCTGCCGTGTCAGAGCTTCTTGGTGAAGCAGATGATGCGGTTTGCCTCGCTGAAGCCCATAAGCAGGTGAAACTGCAGACTTACATCGTTATCCAGCTCGCAGTCGCTGGCAAATTCCCGGCAGCCCTGCGCCCGGGCCCAGGCTTCGCAGGCAGCCAGCAGCCGCCGGGCGAGGCCGCTTCCGCGGTGCCCCGGCGCCACATAAATGCCTTCCAGATAGCCCACGGGGCTGCTTTGGGTGCCCTCCACATAGTCACGCCGCAGCTGGCACTGGGCGAAGCCC
>JAZSQG010000342.1:0-3099 GCA_045537855.1 Oscillospiraceae bacterium | reverse complement strand
TGCCGCTGTCGGCCATTTTGCGGCCAAAGCAGTAGACGCAGTTGGCGGGGCCGTGGAGGTTGGTGTTCAGCACCCGGTTCCACTCGCCCAGGTCGGTATCTTCCAGAAAATGCACCACGGTGCTGACGCCCGCATTGTTCACCAGCACATCCAGCGTGTCAAAACGCTGAAACACCTGCTCGCAGGCCGCCTTCACGCTGTCCAGACTGCCCGTGTCGCACTGCACGGCAAACACCTCCGTACCGTACTGCTTCAGGGCTTCGGCTGCCTCTTCGCCGCTCTGCAGGTTGCGGCAGAGGATGGCCACATTGCAGCCGCTCTCGGCAAAGGCCTTGCTGATGCCCAGACCGATGCCCCGGTTGCCGCCGGTTACCACAACATTCTTGCCGCGCACGTCAAAGGCGCCGGCCATGGTCTCAATGGGAGAAAACTTCATGGAATATCCTTCCTTTCCTCCATTACGGATGGAGTATTTTAACATATGTACACGCAAATTGCAATCGCGCCGCCGGGCTTCTTTCAGCTTTCCCCCTCCGGGCAGCCTGCCAGGATCTCTGCCACATAGCTGCGGAACTGCGCTGCCACCTCCGGCGGCCCCAGCAGCTGCGCCTCGGCCCCGAAGCCACAGAGCCAGCCGAAAAACTGGGGGCTCACCGCCACATCGGCCGTAAAAGCGAAGCCGTCCTCCCCATCCGGCACCAGGATCACATCCTTGCCGAAGCGGTCGATGACCGCCCCCGCCAGACGGCGGCGGAAGCGCAGCTGCACCCGCTTCTCCTCCCCGTTAAACATGCCGAAGACCCGGCGGGCGAAGGCCGCCTCTTCTCCCGGCGGGAAGGCTTCCCGCCCTTCCCGGGCTTCCGCCTCCACCTGAATTTCACTCATCCTGTCCACCCGGTAATGCTTGCGCAGAGAGCTTTCGGCGTCCCAGGCCAAAAGATAGTAATTGGCATCATCCCAGGTGAGGGCATAGGGACTCACCCGATAGCGCGCCCCGGAACGGCGGTAGACCCGCTCCTTTTCCACGGAATAGTCGAAATAGCGGAAGCTGATCTGCTTATCTTCGCCGATGGCGCTGTGGATGCTGTCCACATTGTAGTAGATGCTCTCGTTCATGGTCTTGATGCGGCTCTGCACATAGACCTGCCGCTGCAGCTGCCGTGCCTGGCCCTGGCTGGTGAGCTCCTCGATCTTTCCGATGAGCTCCTCGCTTTTGCGGTGGGTGATGAAGCGGGAGGCCTGCACACTGTCCACCAGCAGCTTCAGCTCCGCCAGCTCAAAGGCGCGGCTGCCCAGATAGTAGGCGCCCCGGCCGGTATTGATCACATCCGCACCGAAGCTGCGCAGCGCCTCCAGATCGTCATAGAGGCTCTTGCGCTCGGCGGAAATGTCATGGCGTTGGAGTTCCCGCTGGATGTCTGCAATGGTGAGGGGATGCGCTTCATCGGACTGCTGCTCCAGGATCCGGAGTAAATAGAGGATCTTCAGCTTCTGATTGGGTTTTTTCGGCATATCGTCACCTTCCCTCCTTTCCATTCTAGCGCATTGACAGAAAAGGAGCAAGCATTTATAATGTGCCCATGAATACGAACATTTGTTGCTTCAGCGGTCACCGGCGCATCCCCTGGGGCGAGGAAGGGGCATTGAAGGCGCTTTTGCGGCAGACGGTCCGGCAGCTTGCCGGAGAGGGCTACCGCTGTTTTCTTTGCGGCGGCGCTCTGGGTTTTGACACTCTGGCTGCGGAGGCAGTGCTGGAAGTGCGGCGCAGCCTGCCGGAGATCTCCCTTTCCCTGGCGCTGCCCTGCCCGGAGCAGAGCCAGCACTGGTCGGAGCGGGACCGGCAGCGTTACGAGCGCATCCGCAGCCTGGCGGATGAGGAAACGCTGGTCAGCCCGGTGTACAACAACTTCTGCATGCAGAAGCGCAACCGCTTCATGGTAGACAACAGCAGCCTGCTGGTCTGCTATCAGACACAGCTCCGGGGCGGCACGGCTTCCACCGTGGCCTACGCCCTGCAGAAGGGGCTGCGCATCATCAACCTTGCCGAACAATTGCAATCAATTTAAGGAGGCATATCCATGTCCGATTATCTGTATCAGGAACTCCCCAAGCTGGGTTTCGGCCTCATGCGCCTGCCCACCCTCCCCGGCGGCAGCCAGAAGGATATCGACTTTGACACCGTCCAGAAGATGGTGGATCTGTACATGTCCCGCGGCTTCAGTTACTTTGACACCGCCTACGTGTACCACGAAGGCCACTCGGAAGAAGTCATCAAGAAGTGTCTGGTCCCCAACTATCCCCGGGAAAGCTTCCAGGTGGTGGACAAGATCCCCCTGTGGAACATCAAGAGCAAGGAAGATCTGGAAGCCATCCTGCACACCGAACTGGAGCGCACCGGTCTGGAATATCTGGACATCCTCTTCCTCCACGGCATCGGCGCCCAGCAGTTTGACATGCTGGAGCAGGTCGGCGCCTGGGACTGGCTCAAGAGCGTGAAGGAGCGGGGCCTTGCCAAGCACATCGGCTTCAGCTACCACTCTCCCGCCGAGCCTCTGGATGACCTGCTGGACAAGCACCCCGAAGTGGAAGTGGTGCAGCTGCAGATCAACTATGTGGACTGGGACAGCGAGCAGGTCCAGTCCCGCCTCTGCTGGGAAGCCTGCCGCCGGCACAACGTGGCCGTCACCATCATGGAGCCTATCAAGGGCGGCAGCCTGGCCGATCCCCATCCCAGCGTGAAGGAGATCTTCAAGAAGGCCGATCCCGACGCCAGTCTGGCCTCCTGGGCCCTGCGCTTCGCCGCCTCTCTGGACGGCATCATCACCGTTCTCAGCGGCATGTCCACCCTGGAGCAGGTGGAGGAAAACACCCGCACCATGGCCAATTTCCAGCCCATCACCAAGGAAGAGCGCGCCGTCATCACCAGCGCCGTGCGTGCCTTCAACGAAATTCCCCTCATTCCCTGCACCGGCTGCCGCTACTGCGTGGATGACTGCCCCCAGAAGATCAACATCCCCGGCATCCTCAGCCTTCTGAACGACTACACCAAGTATCACAATGCCCAGGGTCTCAAGCGCAGCTACGGCATGATGACCGGCG
>JAZSQG010000321.1:0-2449 GCA_045537855.1 Oscillospiraceae bacterium | reverse complement strand
TGACTACGGCGCCCCGGTGTTCATCTTCCTCTACGGGGATAAGGCATTCCCCTACACGGAGCTGGACAGCGGCATCGTGGTGGAGAACATGGCCATCGCCGCGGAAGGTCTGGGGCTGGGCACCGTCATCATCGGCTGCATTCGGGACTTCATGCGCAGCGAAGCCGGGAAGCCCTGGCGGGAAAAGCTGGGCATGACGGAGGAGGACCTTTTCACCATCGGCCTCTGCGTGGGGCACATCGAGACCCCCACCCGGAAGCAGGAGCGAAAGGAAAACCGCCTGAAATTCCTGTAAAAAGCCCGCCCCCTGCATCGGGCCCGTTTGTCCGGGCATTACGGCGAAACGCGCCGAAAACAGGAACATCGGAGGTGCTGCAAATGTGCAGCACCTCCGCAATTTTGTCTTGCCGGCAGACACGAAGCCGGCACTTTCTCTCTTAAGCGGCCAAAAAACGGGAAATATTGCAGCAAATTCCTGCGGAATTTACATCCCGGTTTCCCGCGGGTGCTGCAAAATGGATATTTCGCAGCGCAGCCTTTTAGCCCATGAGGGCGGTGATGTCCTCCAGGCTCAGGCCCTCCTGCAGGGCCAGATTGATGCCGTAGCCGATGAGGCGGCTCAGCTCCTCCATGCGGGTGTCGATCTCCCGGGGGGTGACCATCATGCTCCGCCCGAATTCCCCGAAGTCCGCCGGCTCTGGACTGGCAATATTTGCCAGCTCCGCCAGATCCGCCGCCAGAGTGGCGGCGTCCACCACCGTGGGGACCCCCAGCGCCACCACCGGTACCCCCAGGGTGCGGCGGCTCAGCTCCTGCCGGCTGTTGCCTACCCCGGAGCCGGGGGTGATGCCCGTGTCGGAGAGCTGCAGCGTGCGGCAGACCCGCCGCAGGCGGCGGGATGCCAGGGCGTCCACGGCGATGACGGCGGCGGGCTTCAGCCGCTCTACTACCCCCGCCAGCAGTTCGCTGCTTTCCAGCCCCGTGACCCCCATGACCCCGGTCTCCAGGGCGCAGACGGGGCGGAAGGAGGCAAACTGCTCCGGCAGGCTCTCCACCAGATGCCGGGTGGCCAGGGTGTGGGATACCACCTTGGGGCCCAGATTGTCCGGGGTGATGGCGCTGTTTCCCAGCCCCGCCACCAGCACCCCCTCCCCCGGCTGCAGCTGCAGCAGGCTGCGCAGCTTTGCGGCGATGAGCCCCGCGCCCCGGGAAAAGGCCCCGGGCTCCCGGTCCAGAAGCGGGTCCAGCTCCAGGGTCACATAGCAGCCCCGGGGTTTTCCCAAAGCTTCCTCTCCCCGGCTGTCCAGAATGTGCAGGGTCTCCACCCGGTAGCCGTTTTCCGTCTCCTCCCGGGCTTCCACCCCGGGGAGGCGGCCCGTTTCCGCCGCCGACTCCCGCCAGAGTTCCCGGGCTTCCCCGGCAAGGTCCGTTCTTCGCTGCAGCATGCGTTTGCCCTCCCGCCAGTGTGATATGGGAAGAGTCTGCCCCGTTTTGCCGGGAAAATCCCGGAAGGGGCGCTTCCGGGGGGCGTTTCGGGGCAGGATTTTCGGCTCTGCGGAAAATTTCGGAAATTTACTGGTTTTTTTCGCGAAAAACCCTTGCCAATTCAAAAAAAGCGTGCTATAATTCCACCTTGCACGAGATAACCGAAAACCGAGGAGGTGAGTACTTTGCCCAATATCAAATCGGCTGCCAAGCGTGACCAGCTTGCTAAGGCCAAGAACGCCGTCAACAAGGCTAAGAAGTCTCAGCTGAAGACCGTCATCAAGCGTTTTGACGCCACGGTGGTGGAAGGTGACAAGGCCGCTGCTCAGGAAGCCTACGTCAAGGCAGTCAAGGCAGTGGATCAGGCCGCCAGCGACAACATCATCCACAAGAACAATGCAGCCCGCAAAAAGAGCAGGCTCACCAAGACGCTGAACGCCATCCAGTAACATCAGGAAATACGCCCCCGCGGCTTTTGCCGTGGGGGCGTTTCTGTTTTCCTGTGTGTGCGGGGGGCACGCAAGCGCTATAGTGTGCCGCTCAGGGGCCGCACAGGGCGGTCATTTGTAATTCCGGCTCACAAAGGGCACTTCTTCAAAGCCGTCCACCCCGTTGAGCCACAGGGCGATCTGGAAGAAATAGCCGGAAAGCAGGTTGGCGAAGTCCAGCAGGGCGTCTTCCACCTTCCTGCCGCTCCGGGCGTGGCGGTAGAGCATGCGCACCAGCTTCTTGCCGTCGGTGCGCAGCACATGGGCCAGGCAGGCACGCTGGGTGCCGGCGGGCAGCACAAAGCGGTTGCAGCGGCCTTCATTCTCCTTCAGCAGCGCTTCCAGCCGTCCCTTCAGCCAGAGGACCTCCTCCTCCGTAACGGAGAAAAAGGTGCGCAGGGAGGGGTTCATGTGATAAATGAGGGCGTCCACCTTCAGCAGCTCTTCCCGCAGCTCGGGACAGAGGGCGGCCAGCA